>NZ_JBEYYU010000007.1:0-219862 GCF_040645755.1 Streptomyces sp. NPDC046716 | reverse complement strand
GGACGCCGTCCGGCAGCGCGAGTACGGGTGCGGGCGCGGATGCCGGAGGCGGAAACTCGTCGGACAGCGGCAGGCCGTTGACGCCGTTCGACGGGCACACCTGTGCCGGCCCGCCGCCTCGTGCTCGCCCACGTCAGCCGGGCAGCCGCTGCACCATGGTGTTGCTGAACACGAAGCGGTAGCCCGCCTCGACCAGAGCACGGTCCGCGGCCGACTCGCCGGTCCAGGAAGTCCCCTCCAGCCAGGCGGTGCACACCGCGGAGCCGCCGGTGGCCCGGTCCATGAGCCGCTTCGGCCGGATCACCTCGCGCTCGATGTCCTCGGGCGCCAGCACCTTGCGGGCGAGGGCGTGGGAAGCGGTGTGCGGAGTGACCACATGGCCGCGCCGGTGCAGATCGGCGATCTCGTCCCACGTCATGGCGAGGCGTGTGCCCTTCTCGTTCTCGGATACGAGCTTGATCCGATGGGCGAGGGCGTAATCGTGCTGGGCGTCGACGGGTGTGTCCACGAAAGCCGTGCAGACGAAGAACCACCCGACGACCCCGGCCTCCTCGCACGCGGCGGCCGCGACGTCGTAGTTGTCCCGGTAGCCCTCGTAGAACACGGGCAGCAGTCCGGGCCGCGTCTTGTGCCACACCCCGGTCTGGGCGAAGCGCTCGAGATCCGCGACGTCGACGGTCTCGAAGTCCTTCGCGTACCCGCGCAGCTCGGCGACCAGTTCGTCCTTCCAACTGGCCGGAGTGTTGTGGTAGTTCACCACGCGGAGGAAGTGACCGGACCGCAGGTCGGCTTCGGTGCCGCCGGCGCTGATATCGGGATCGGTCGACAGGGGCAGGGGCGCGGTGGGTTCCTCGGCGGCGGGTGCGGAGGGGACGGGCCGGACGCGATCGGGCCCCAGCCCGGCATAGGCCAGGGCCTGCAACGTCCGTATCAAGGTCTCCTCCTCGCCGGGCGCCTCGAACTGCGGGCACGACGCGGTGAACCCCTCCGCCAGTTCCGCGTCGGCCGGGCGCGGGGGAGCGGGAGATCGGTCGCCCCGGGCGGTTGCCACATCGTGCGAGGCCGACGCCGAACGCAGGGACACGTACATCGGCACACCCCGGCGCTGCGCCACCAGACGTTGGCTGGCCTCGAAGGCGTCCTGCGGGGTGATTGCGGTGAAGGAACGAGACATGCCAGATCCTCAATGCCGTACTCAGCTGACCCCTCTCACTGTGCTCAATCGAGCGAGGAGCGGCAATAGCACGCAGAGCCTGACTGAAATTGCTCACTTAGCCGAAGGTGTACCTGCGGCATCCCGTGGCGAGCGTCCAGCGCGCAGAATGACCTCATGTCGAAACTGCCGGTACGGTCGGTCCGTTGTTCGTCCTCGGGTTCAGTGCTGTCCTTGTGGTCGCAAGACTCCGTGTTGTCGATCGGCTCGGTGGGCTCGGTGCTGTCCATCGGGTCCGTCGGCTCGGTTCTGTCCCTCGGCTCGATCGGAAGCGCCCTCTCGGTCGGTTCCGTCGGCTCGTCCCTGTCCTTGATCTCGACCGGGTCGTGGCTCAGTACCGGATCCCTGTTCTCGGCGCAGTCGCGTTGGTCGGTGCTGTCCTGGCGCTCCTCTCACGGCTTCCTGGCCATGGGAGCGGTGGGCGCGGCGACGGGAGGCGTCCTGGCGGTGATGCGCCTGCGGTCACAGGGCCGTTGACCCGCGTCGGGACGAGTGGCGAGCCGTCCTGTGGATCCCGCGTCCGCGGGGCCGCTCCCTTGTCCGGGCACGCCGGCGCCGGTGAGTCAGCCTCACACCGGTGTCAGAGGGCCATCCCGTAGACGATGGTGAACAGCGTGCCGAGTGAGCCGATGATGAACACTCCGGTCAGCCCGGCGATGATGAGGCCCTTGCCCTGCTCCGCGCTGAACGTGTCGCGCAACGCGGTCGCGCCGACGCGCTGCTTGGCGGCGCCCCAGATCGCGATCGCCAGGCAGAGCAGGATGGCTACCGCCATCACGACCTGGACCATGGTCTTGGCCTCGGTACCCAGGGAACCGAAGGGGCCCCAGTCGGGAGCGATCCCTCCGATGATCGTGGTGATGTCGCCTTTCTCGGCCGCGAACACCATGGCGTCCTCCGTGCAGTTGGTGACGTCGTGCCTGTCATAGTGTCAGGTCGAACGACATATTTCGCCATCACCGCTCATCGCGTTCCGCGGCTGCCGGACCGTGCGGAGCCGCCTTGACTTCGAGTGCGATCGAAGTCCTAGAGTCCCGATCGTCCGTCCTGGAGTCCCGACCGTCCGCCAATGCCGTCGGGATGCCGCATCGCCGAAGCGGTCGTCTCATGAGAGGTGATCGGTCCGTGGACCGGATCGCGGCGGTCGTGAAGCGACGGACACCGCTCGACTCTGACGGAGAAAGGCCCGTACCAAGATGACGCAGCGCACACGCACACTGCGGGACCTGACGGTCTCACCGCTCGGCCTCGGCTGCATGGGAATGTCCGCCTTCTACGGCACCACCGACGAGGCCGAGGGCATCAGAACGATCCAGCGCGCCCTGGAACTGGGAGTGACCTTCCTGGACACGGCCCAGATCTATGGCCCGCTGACGAACGAGTCACTGGTCGGCCGCGCCGTCAAGGGGCACCGCGACGAGTACGTGATCGCGACGAAGTTCAACCTCCGCATGGACGACGCCGTGCCCGGAGACCCGAGCACCGTCGGTCGGCAGGACGGTTCGGCAGCCCACGCCCGCAGCTCGATCGAGGGCTCCCTCACGCGACTCGGCACCGACTACGTGGACCTCTACTACCAGCACCGCGTCGACCCGCAGGTGCCGATCGAGGAGACCGTCGGGGCGCTGGCCGAGCTGGTCGCCGAGGGGAAGGTGCGCCACATCGGGCTGAGCGAAGCGAGTGCGGAGACGATCCGGCGTGCCCACGCGGTGCACCCGATCACGGCCGTGCAGACGGAGTACTCGCTGTGGAGCCGGGACCCGGAGGCCGAGATCCTGCCCACGTGCCATGAGCTGGGGATCGGGTTCGTGCCCTACTCCCCGCTGGGCCGGGGCTTCCTCGCGGGCAGGTTCTCCTCCCCGGAGGAGCTCGACGAGGGCGACTTCCGGCGCAGCGGTCCGCGCTTCACCGGCGACAACCTCGAAGCGAACCTCCGGCTCGCGGCGAAGGTGAAGGAGATCGCCTCCGAGAAGGAGGTCACGCCCGCCCAGCTCGCCATCGCATGGGTGCTGGCGCAGGGCGAGGACCTGGTCCCGATCCCGGGCACCAAGCGCCGGACCTATCTCGAACAGAACGTCGGCGCCCTGGACGTCGAGCTCACGGCCGACGACCTCGCGCGCATCGACGCCGAAGTCCCCGAGGCCGCCGGACAGCGCTACGACGAGAGGGGCATGTCCGCCGTGAACCGGTAGGGGCGTGTCGAGGCGGTCGCGGCGCGCTCCAAGCGATCCACGACCGCCTCCCGCCTTCCCGGCGTGCCCCGCGGGCGCCAGGGCGCCGGTGGCGATCTTGCGTGGCGGCCCCCGACCGTTCGGCGCGTCGTCGCTGGTGAGGGGCCCGAAGGGTCGGTACGGGCCCCGGATAGACTCGGCCGCATGGTTCGATCGTCCCGTGGTGAGGCGAGCCCCGGAACGTTGTCGCGCGAGACAGGCGTCGAGGCCCGCCCGGCCGTGGCCGTCCCCGAGCGGGCGGCGGCGCCCTTCGTCATCACCGCCGGATTCCGGATCCCCCGCGTCCCCACCGAATGGGCGCCGCACTCGCATCCCCTCCACGAGCTCGTCTGGGTACGCGGAGGAACGCTGACGTCCCGCGTGGAGGACCGCGTCTTCACCGTGTCCGAGGGGCACGGGCTGTGGATGCCCGCCGGAGTGGCGCACGGCGGGCGGGCGACGGCGGGCGCGCGGTTCCACGACGCCTTCTTCGCCCCCGACCACACGCCGTTCGCCTTCGGGGAACCGACGGCGATCTCGATGACGCCGCTGCTCGAGTCGCTGTTGACCCATCTGTCCCGCACGGATCTCGACGCGGCTGCCAGGGCGCGGGCGGAGTCGGTGGTGTTCGACGTGCTCCAGCCCTCGGAGCGCCCCTTCACCCTGCAGCTGCCCAACGACACCCGGATCGACGCGATCGCCGAAGCCCTGCTGGACGATCCCGGCGACCCCCGTTCGCTGGAGGAGTGGGCGCTGGAGCTGGGCATCAGCGACCGTACGATCACCCGCGCGTTCCGCCACGCGACAGGTCTCTCCTTCGCGCAGTGGCGCCAGATGCTGCGTGCGCACCGAGCGCTGACGCTCCTCTCCGAGGGCTTCGACGTCACGACGGTCTCCGACGTGCTGGGCTACGCGCAGCCCAGCTCCTTCATCGCCGCTTTCCGGCGCACCATGGGGACCACGCCGGGCGCGTTCTTCGAAGCGGCCGACGACATCCCCGGCGATGTCCGGAATCCCGTATCGGGTGTCCAGAACTCCTGATTGTCGACACGGCGAGCGGAATATAACCTTCCCGGAGTTAGGTAACCCTTAGTTGGTGCTCGACGTGCACGGTGCTGCCCGTGCGCGGCCGAGCCCGTGGCTCGGCCGGTGAAGACCGGACGGAGGGTGCCGCGACCCTCGCCCCTCCGATCACCCGGACTCATCGATGTTCACACGCCCGAACCGGCACATATCCGGCCCGGTTGCCGATGTCGCCACACCGGTGGCCGCCCTGAACGGGCACGACCTGGTCCTCCGGTACGACGGCACCCCGGTCGTCCACGGGGTGTCGATCGACCTGACACCCGGCCGCGCGACCGCCCTGGTGGGGCCCAACGGCAGTGGGAAGTCCACACTGCTGCGCGCCCTGTGCCGACTGCACCGCGTGGACGGCGGCCGGGTGACGCTCGGCGCCCCCGAAGGCCGGCCCGAGCGGGACGCGGCCCTGCTCAGCGCCCGTCAGTTCGCCCGCGAGGTCACGCTGTTCTCCCAGTCGAGGCCCGCGCCCCAGGGGCTGACGGTGACGGAGGTGGTGGCGTTCGGACGCCATCCCTACCGCCGTGGCTTCGCGGGCCTCGACGCCGAGGACCGCACCGCCATCGACCACGCCATGGGCGTCACCGGCGTACGGGACATGGCCGACCGGCCGGTCGGCGAACTCTCGGGCGGCGAGATGCAACGCGTCTGGCTCGCGGCCTGCCTGGCCCAGGACACCGGCGTCGTCCTGCTCGACGAACCCACCAACCACCTGGACCTGCGCTACCAGATCGAGACGCTCGACCTGGTGCGCGATCTCGTCCAGGAACACGGCGTCGCGGTGGGGGTCGTCCTGCACGACCTCGACCAGGCGTCCCGCGTCGCGGACACGCTCGTCCTGATGCGCTCGGGCCGTGTGCACGCCGCCGGAGCACCCGCCGACGTCCTCACCGCCGAGAACATCGGCGAGGTCTACGACATCCGCGTCGAGGTCTTCACCGACCCCCGCACCGGTCGTCTCCGCATCGATCCCATCGGGCGACACCTCGCCTGAGGCGGGACTTCCGCCCCGCTCGCACCACCTTCACCACACCACAAGAAAGAGGACCCTTCATGAACCGTGCCCGTCGCCTGGCGGCTTCAGCCTCCACCGGGCTCGTTCTCCTCGCCGCCGCAACGGCCTGCGGTACGACCGACGTCGACAAGGCCGAGGCCAAGAGCGGCGCCAGCGCGTCGCCCGCGTCGAAGGACTGCGCCTCGGACACCACGACCACCTCGACGAAGCCGGTCTCCTTCAAGGACGGCGTCGGCCGGACCGTGAAGCTCGACAAGCCCGCCAAGCGGATCGCGGTCCTGGAATGGCAGCAGGTCGAGGACGCGCTGACCCTGTGCGTCACCCCCACCGCGGTATCCGACGCGAAGGGATACAGCACCTGGGTCAGCGCGGAGAAGCTGCCCGGCGGGGTGACCGACATCGGTACGCGTGAGGAGCCCGACCTCGACACGCTGTACGCGGCGAAGCCCGACCTCATCGTGGTGGAGGCGTTCGACGCCCAGGACGAGACCCTCAAGAAGCTCGAGAAGCGGGGCGTCCCCGTGATGGCCACCCGGGGCGCGAACCCGAAGGACCCGATCGGGAACATGCGCGACGTGTTCAGCATGATCGGCGAGGCGACGGGGCGCACCGAGCGGGCCGACCAGGTGCTCAAGGAGTTCGACGACCACCTCGCGACGGCGAAGAAGCAGGTCACCGACGCCGATCTGCCGACGAAGGACTTCCTGTTCTTCGACGGATGGCTGGAGGGCGGCAACCTCACCGTCCGCCCCTACAGCGACGGAGCCCTGTTCACCGAGATAGGCAAGGAACTCGGCATGAAGCCGGCGTGGACCGCCGCCGTCAACAAGAACCACGGCGACGGAGGTGTCGACAAGTCCTACGGTCTCGCCCAGACCGACGTCGAGGGACTCACCGCGGTGGGCGACGCCAACCTCTTCTACGCCAACGACGAAGGGGCCGGCGGCTACGTCGCGGCGCTGAAGAAGAACCCGATCTGGAAGACCATCCCGGCCGTGAAGGAAGGCCGCGCGCACTCCTTCCCGGCACGGGTGTGGGGCGCCGGCGGTCCGCGCTCCTGCGAGCAGGCGATCGACGCGTACGTCGACGTACTCGACAAGAAGTGAACACACCGCAAGAGGTGAACACACCGCAGCACGTGAACGCACCGCAGGGCGCGGGCACTTCGCGAGAAGTCGGCACGCCGCGGACGCCGACACCCGGCGGGGGCCCGCTGCCGCGCACCGAGCGCGGCGGCGGCCCCACCGGGGCGGTCGTCCTCGTGGCACTCCTCGCCGTGACCGCGCTGGTGGGCATGTGGCACCTGACGCAGGGCACTTCGGGCGTCGGCGTCGGCGATCTGGTGCGGTATCTCGCCGGCGGGCGGGAGCACACCGGCGGGGCGCCGGTCGGGGAGATCCTCACCGGCTCGCGTCTGCCGCGCCTGCTCGCGGGCGTGGCCGTCGGGTTCGCCCTCGGCGCCGCCGGAGCGCTGCTCCAGTCCGTCACGCACAACTCCCTCGCCTCGCCCGACACCCTCGCGGTCACGGCCGGGGCCTACTTCACCCTCACCCTCGTCGCGGCCTTCGGCCTCACCGTCCCGCTGTGGGCGTCCGGCGCCGTCGCCTTCGCCGGCGGACTGGCCGCGGCGGCGGTCGTCCTGCTCCTCGCGGGACGCGCCGCGGGCACCGCGGGCACCCGTCTCATCCTCGCCGGATCGGCGATAGCGATGGCCCTGGACGCGGCGACCGGGGCGCTCCTCATCCTGTTCAACCAGAACACGACCGGCCTGTTCGCCTGGGGGAGCGGTTCGCTCGCGCAGCTGAACATCGACGCGTCGGTCCGCGCCTGGCCCCTCGTGGTGCTGGTGCTCGGTCTGGCCCTGGCGCTGTCCCGGCGCCTCGACGTGATGAACCTCGGCGACGACACCGCGTCCAGCCTCGGGGTGCCGATCCGGTCCACCCGCGTGACCGCGGTGCTCTGCGCGGTGCTGCTGACCAGCACCGCGGTGACCCTCGCGGGCCCGATCTCCTTCGTCGGCCTCGGCGCCCCCGTCCTGGTCCGCCTGATCGCGGGCCGGGTGCGGGCGCTGCGCCGGCACCTGTACTCGGTTCCCGCGGCCGGGCTCCTCGGCGCGCTGCTCATCCTGCTCGCGGACGCCGTCCTGCGCGCCGTGCAGGGCGCCGACGGTGCCGCCTCCATACCCACCGGCGTACCCACCGCACTGCTCGGCGCCGTCGTGATCGTCGTCCTCGCGCTGCGCCTGCGGGACACGGGACAGGTCCGGCGACCGCCGAACGCGCGCGTCGCGGCACGCTCGCGCCGCGCGTTCCTCCTCGTGGTGCTCGGCGCGGTGGCACTCCTGGCCGTGGCGGCCTTCGTGGCGGTCCTGGCGGGGAGCCTCTGGCTGCGGGCCGGGGACATCGCGCTCTGGGCCCAGGGCACGGCGCCGGACCTGATCGGCCAGGCGCTCGACGACCGCGTCCCGCGTGTGATCGCCGCGGTGCTCGCCGGCGCGGCACTCGGGCTGGCCGGATGCGTGGTGCAGGGCGCGGTGCGCAACCCGCTGGCGGAACCCGGGGTCCTCGGCATCACGGCGGGCGCCGGGCTGGGCGCGGCGAGCGTCGTCACCTCGGACCTGCCCGGCGGACGGCCGGTGCTCATCGTCGTGGCGGTCGCCGCGGGGCTCGCCACGTTCGGGGTGATCGCCCTGCTGTCCTGGCGCGGAGGCTTCCTGCCCGACCGGTTCGTACTGATCGGCATCGGCTGCGGGTACGGGCTCAGCGCCGTCACCACCTTCCTCCTGCTGCGCGCCGACCCGTACAACACGCCCCGCATCTTCACCTGGCTCTCCGGCACGACCTACGGCCGCACCCTCTCCGACGTCGTATCGGTCGCGGTGGCCCTGCTGATCGCGCTGCCCACGCTGCTCGCCCTGCGCGGCCGGCTCGACCTGCTCGCCGTCGACGAGGACACCCCGCGCATCGTCGGCGTCAAGGTCGAACGCACCCGCTTCGTCGCACTGGCGATCGCCGCGGTGCTCGCGGCGCTCAGCGTGATCGCCGTCGGTGTCGTCGGGTTCGTGGGGCTCGTCGCCCCGCACCTCGCCCGGTCCCTGGTGGGCGCCCGGCACGGTCGCGCGATCCCGGTATCGATGCTGCTCGGCGGCGTACTGGTGTGTGTGGCCGATGCCCTCGGCCGCACCGTCGTCGCGCCCGCGCAGATGCCGGCGGGCCTGATGATCGCGCTGGTCGGTGCCCCGTACTTCGTCTGGGTGCTCCGGCAGTCCCGCGCATGACCCGTCATCCACACCGAGCCGAAGCCCCGGAGGGCCCAGCCGTGAACAGCACCGTCATCCCGTTCGACCCCGATACGTCGTCGGCCCTGCCGGGACGGCTCGGGCACCACGCGGTGCCGGAGCGCTGGCAGACCGTCGACCGTTCGGCCCATGCCCCGCACCTGGTGGCCGTCGGGGACGGCGACGGCGGAAAGTGGACCGGAGCGGCGCTGGTGACGGCCCGTCCGCACACGGCCTACCTGAAGATCGTCGATGCCGTCGGCGACGTTCCGGCCGCCGTCGCAGCGGTCGTCGCCCATGCGCGGGGACAGGGACTCGCGCAGGTCAAGTGGGAAGGATGGTCGGTCAGTTCGGAGGATGCCGCCACTGTGGGCTTCGCCCCGTTGCGTCCTCCGCTCACACCGCTCGAGGAGGCGACGGGTCCTGCCGCCGGTTACGTGCGCTGGCTGCACGACGACGTGGCGACCGCACCTCCGTACTACGGGCAGACCACCCACTTCACGTGCGGCGCCGTCACCGCCCTGGTCGCGCAGGCACACGCGGGGACGCTGTCGTCGGAGGCGCTCGACCGGGAGACGGAGCTGACGCTGTGGCGCGACGCGACCAACTTCCTCGCGTGCGAGCCCGTCGGACTGGGCGTCGCCGTGCGCCGGGCGTGGCCGGCGTCCCCCGTCACGATCCACCTCGACGCGGACGGCCCCGTCCTGCTCGACCACCATCCGGAGGAGGACCGGGAATGGCGTGCCGTGCTCCAGCGCGCGTCACGCAAGCAGGCCGGAGAGCTGGGCGTCCCGATCGACGTGAGCCGTCTCTCCATGACCGCGATCCGGGGCGCGCTCGACCGACGGGAGCACGTGCTGCTCCTGCTCTCGCTCGCCGGGATGCAGGGCTTCGACGTGCCGCACTGGGTGCTCTGCCACGGCGCCGTGCCCGGGGCCGTCGTGATCGACGACCCGTGGGCGAACGCGTCGACGGGGGACACTTGGGTGGACGCCCATCTGCTGCCCGTTCCCGACGCGTCTCTCGACTCGATGGCGGCCGTCTCGGCGGACGGCTTCCGCGGCGCCGTGACCATCGGTCGTCCGCCGCGGGGAGGTGCGGCTCTCGCCGATCCGGTTGAGCAGGGGTAGAGCCCGCTCGGGGCCGGTCCGTCAGTGGACGGCACAGCAGTTCACCCGTGCGATCGAACTGGGCATGTAACGCGAGCATGGCGGGTCCATGAAGGGGCCGTTGCAGCCCGATGCCGGTCAACTTCTCTCCCTTGACCAGGACTTGGCCCGTGGATAGCTTCGCCGACATGTGGATCGATCAACGGCTCCGGAAGCGACGGGCCATCGACCTGATGCGTGTCGCCACCGCGGTGTGTAGCTGACTCTCGAACGGCGCTTCTCATCGAGCCCTCGCCCGTCTCGACCACGACGCGCCGGCCAGCGCTGACCTGACCGCCCCCGACAGTGTGTCGGTGGTCTTCCAGGACGCACGACTGCTCCGGTGGAAGCGGCTGCCCGGCAATGTCCGTCCTCGGCCTGACCGGAACGGACGCCGAGGACCGGGGCCGCACCGCCGCCCGTCGCGCTGTCCGGGGCGGCGGCATTTGGCAGACGGCACAGCGCATCGCCGCGACGGTCTGCCTCGGCGCGGTCCCGGCGGTAAATCCGCACTCCGCCCCGACCCCGCCGGGAGGCAGCGGCCCCCGATCCGCGTAGGCCCTCGCTTCGTGCCCCTGCGCCGGTCTGCGCGTGGTGGCCCTGGTGCCCTCACGACTGGGCGCGTCCGGACCCGAACCCCCGGAACGCCAGGGCCACTTGAGCTCGGAGACCTCCCACGGTCCGTGCCCCGATCCGCGCTGCGCCGCCCCTGCCCGACCGACGATCGGAACCAGCGTGACCTCGGAATTCCTCTGGTACATCCCCAACACCGTCCAGCCGGGCCACCGCGGCGACGACGCGACCTCAGGCTGGGGGTCCATCGAGTACTCGACGGAACTCGCCCGCACGGCGGAGGACCACGGCTGGAGCGGCGCCCTCCTCGGCACCGGATGGGGGCGCCCGGACACCTTCACCGTCGCCACCGCGCTCGCTGCACGCACCACCACGTTCAAACCTCTGGTCGCCGTCCGCCCCGGCTACTGGCAACCCGCGCACTTCGCCGGTGCCGCCGCCACCCTCGACCAGCTCAGCCGCGGCCGCCTCCTGGTGAACGTGGTCAGCGGCGTGGACAGCCCGGCCGCCTACGGCGACACAGTCGTCGATCCCGCCGCGCGCTACGCCCGTACCCAGGAGTTCCTGCATCTCGTCCGGCGCCTGTGGACCGAGGAGAACGTCACTTTCCACGGTGCGCACTTCCAGGTCACGGACTCCACGGTCAGCCCGTCCCCGTACGTCACCGACGGGCGGACCCGTCCGACCCTCTACTTCGGAGGAGCGTCCGAGGCCGCCGAACGGGTCTCGGCGGCGGAGGCCGATGTCCAGCTCTTCTGGGGGGAACCGCTGGAGGGAGTCGCCGAACGCATCGCCGAGCTGGGGGAGTTGGCCGAACGGCTGGAACGTCGCCACGCGCCACTGGAGTACGGGCTGCGGATCACCACAGTCGTCCGCGACACCACCGACGAGGCGTGGCGCGCGGCGGAGGAGAAAGTCGCGAAGATGGCCGCCGACGCGGGCGAGATCGGCACGTGGATGGGCAACCGGAGGACGGCCGTCGGACAGCGCAGGCTCCTCGACCTCGCCGAGCGCGGTGAGGTCCTCGACACCTGTCTCTACACCACCCCGGGGAGGTTCGGCGGCGGGGGAGCGGCGACCACGTGGCTCGTCGGCTCCCCCGACGACGTGGCCGCGGCACTCAACGCCTACCGTGCGCTCGGCATCACACATTTCGTGCTGTCCGACACCCCGTACAAGGAGGAGACCCGCCGGATCGGCGACCAACTGCTGCCCCTGCTGCGTGAGGAACACATCGCGGGAACGGGCCGCTCCTGACCGCGCGCCCGCACACCTCGGACAGGCCCTAGCCGGCCGCGACCGCCAGGTGCTCCCGCGCCCACTCGGCGAACGTGGTCAGCGGGATCCCCAGCGCCCGGGCGAACTCGGGCCGGGCCGGCTGGGTGACCGCGTTGTTCCACTCGTGGCCCGCGCCCCACGTCGGCATGCCCGCGGCCAGGGCCTCCTCCACGGTCATGGACGGCGCGGCGACGGGAACTCCTGAGACGTCGGACAGGATCTGCGCGACCTGCGTCATGGTGAGCCGGTCGCTCGCCAGCTCCAGTTCCACCGCGTGGAACCGGTCGGGATCGGCGAAGGCGAGAGCGGCGGCCGCGCCGATGTCCTCGCGCGACACGAGTGCCAGCTCCGTGTCCGGGTGCAGCACCGTGGCCAGGCCGCCGCCGGGGCCATGGGGCAGCAGCGCGGGGATGTTCTCCATGAAGAAGGCGGGCTTGAGCACGGTCCAGCGGCCGAAGCCCGCAGCGCGTACTGCCTCCAGGATCGCCTGCTTGGTGGCGAAGTAGCCCTCCAGCGCCGCCCAGCGGCCTTCGGCCCAGCCGGGGGTACGGGTGTGCTCGCCGACCCCGCTGGTCGAGGACTGCACGAACTGCCGTACGCCCGCCGCCTTTGCCGCGTCGATCAGGTGCGTGGCCTGCGCCAGCTCTCCCGCGAAGTCGACGCTGGTCTCGGTCATGGGCGGCATCTGGACCGAGAACACCGCCCGGGTCCCGTCCAGGGCGGCGTCCAGGGAGCCCCGGTCGGCGAGATCCGCCTTCACCAGTTCGGCGCCCAGCGCCTCGATGGCCCGGGCGGGCTCCGAGCTCGGGGTGCGCACGAGTGCGCGTACCGGGGTCCCGGCGGCCAGGAGGGCGCGGGCGGTGGCCCCGCCCTGGCGGCCGGTGGCGCCGGTGACGAGGACGGGTGCGGTGTCAGTGGTCATGGTTCTCGCTCCTCGGAGTCCTAAGAACGTAAACGGCGGGCCCCGCCGTTTTGCCGGGGCTAAGATATGGCGGGCCCCGCCGTTTAGCAAATGAGGGAGAACATGACCGGTCAGCGCTCGGATGCCCGGCGTAACTACCAGCGGATCCTCTCCGTCGCCGAGGCCGAGGTGGCCGCCCGCGGCGCCGATGCCTCCCTCGAACAGATCGCCCGCACCGCCGGCGTCGGATCGGCCACCGTGCGCCGCCACTTCCCCACCCGCCAGGCCCTGCTCGAAGCTGTCTTCCGGGAGCGCGTCGAGCACCTCTGTGACCGCGCCCGCAACCTGGGCGACACCGACGACAGTCGTGCCGCGCTCCTGGAGTGGCTCCGGGCCCTGGTCGCGTACGCCGTCTCCGCCCGCGGACTCGCCGACGCCCTCACATATGAGCCCCCCACCGACCAGCCCGCCGCGCACTCCTGCGGGAGCGCGCTCGAAGAGGCCGGCGCGCCCCTGCTCCGGCGTGCCGTCCGGGACGGGGCGGTCAAGGGTGACGTCACCTTCCACGACCTGCTCACCCTGAGCGTCGGTATCGCGCTGGCCACCGAGCATCACAGCGACCCGGCGGCGCAGGCCGACCGCCTCTTCCGGCTCTCCGTCGAAGGGATCAGTCCGGGGCGGGAGGCCTGAACTGCACAATCACCCCTTCCTGCAATTGAGATTGCGTTGTACGGTGCTGCAATCGCACTTGCAGAGTGCTCCGTCTCAGAGCCGGGAGCAATGCCGTGTCCTCCTCCACCGCCCAGAACGACGAGCCCACCGAAGACGCCCAGAGCCGGTGGCTGGGTGACGCCCTGCCCGATGTGCCGCTGTCCAAGGCGCAGGCGAGAGTCGTCGACGTCATCGTGCGCAACCCGCAGCTGGCCTCGTACGCGGAGATCGCGCAGATCGCCGAGCGGGCCGACGTCAACAGCTCGACCGTGGTGCGGGCCGCGCAGACGCTGGGTTTCCGGGGATGGCCGGATCTGCAACGCGAGTTGCGGGCCCGCTATCTCGTGCACATCTCGACCGAGGACACGCTGACCGAGCACGGGGAGCACCACAGCCCCCTGCACGAAGCCCTCACGCACGACATCGAGAACCTGCGCCAGACCCTGGAGAGCAACACCGCCGGCGACGCGGAGGCCGCCATCGCCACACTGGCAGCCGCCCGCTCGATCCTCGTCGTCGGTGTCGGCTCCTTCGCCGGCCCGGCAGGCGTCATGGCCCACCTCGGCTCGACCATGGGCTATCCGATGGCGCTGGAGAACCGGGCGGGTGTGCATCTGGCGACCGCCGTGAACAGCCTCGGGCCCGGCGACGTCCTCGTGGTCGTCAACATGTGGCGGTCCGTCAAACAGATCCTCGTCGCCGCCGAGGCGGCACACACCGCGGGCGCGAAGGTGGTGGCCATCACCGACATGCGCCGCGGCCGGCTGGCCACCTCCATCGCCGACCACCTGCTGATCGTGCCCTCCGAGGGCATCTCCTTCTTCCAGTCGGTCACGGCGGCCACCTCCGTGGTCTACGGGCTGCTCGCAGGGATGCAGGCGGCTCAGCCGGAGCGCAGCCGCGCCGCCATCCGCCGTACCCAGCAGCTCTGGAAGGACCTGGACATCTACCTCGACTGAGGCCTGGCCCAGTCGGCGCTCTCCCTCACGCTTCACAGTCCGGGGCCCGTCCTCACCGCCCCACACGCAAGGAGTTCTGATGAGCAAGCACATAGCCGTCGTCGGCCTCGGTTCCATGGGAGGGGCCATGGCCGGGGCGCTGCACCGGGCCGGCTGGCAGGTGTGCGGATACGACCCCTCGCCCGCCGCCCGGGCCGCCGCCGAAGAGGCGGGTGTGCGCGCGGTCGACGACCTCGACGCGCTCGCCGGCACTCCTTACGTCGTGCTGTCGCTGCCCTCGGCCACGGTGGTGGAGGCGACGCTGCCCGTCCTGCTGGCGCGGCCGGGCACGCTGGCCGTCGTCGACACCACCACCTCGCAGCCGGACACCTCCGCCGCCTGTGCCGCCCTGGCGGCCCAGAAGGGCGCCGTCTTCGTCGACGCTCCGGTCTCCGGCGGCCGTGCCGGGGCCGCGGCCGGGCGCCTGACCGCGTTCGTCGGGGCCACCGAGGAGGCCCTCGACGCGGCCCGCCCGGTGCTGGACGCCCTCACCGACGGCCAGTACCGCCACCTCGGCGGCCCCGGCTCCGGCAACGTCGTCAAGCTCCTCAACAACGTGCTGGCCGCGGTCAACCTGGTCTCCGTCGGTGAGGCCCTCGCCGTCGCCAAGGCGTACGGCGTCGACCCCGCCGCGGCCGCCGCCGGGATCAGCGGCGCCTCCGGCGGCAGCAAGGTCTCCGCCGCCATGTACCCGGACTGGGTGCTCAGCGGGACGTACGACTCCGGCTTCGCCCTGGGACTCATGGCACGGGACGCGTCCCTCGCCGTCGAGACCGCACAGCAGCGCGGCGAGAGTCCGCGGCTGCTGGCCGCGGCCAGCGACCGGTGGCAGTCGGCCCTTGCCGACCTCGGCCCCACCGCCGACTTCACCGAGATCGCCCGCACGGTCGCCCCCTCGCTGACCTCGTGAACCCGACGTCCTGACGAGCTGATCCCCGGCTCCCCCTCCTCCACCCTCCTGGAACCGGCACCCGGCTGGGCCGCCCGACCCCGAAGGAACCACCGCACCATGAGCACCACGTCATCCACGAGCGGATCCACGACCGGCACGGCGCTCCCGCTCGACGCCACCACCTCGTCCGCCGCCACCGCCCGCGCGGTCCTCGACGCCCACTTCCCGCACGGGCTCGGCTCGTTCGTCGACGGCCGTGTCGCCGTCGGCCGGGGTGAGAGCGTCGTCCTGACCTCGTCCGCCACGGGCGAGCGGTTCGCCGAGTACGCCGACGCGGGCGCGGAAGGCGCCGACAGCGTCCTGGCCAGTGCCGTGCGGGGCGCCGAGGTCTGGGCCGCGACGGACCCGTTCGAGCGTGCGGCGATCCTGCGCGAGGTCGCGCGTACGGTCGCGGCGCACGCCGAGGAACTGGCAGTACTGGAGTCCGCCACCACCGGCAAGCCCCTGCGCGACACACGTGTGGAAGCGGCCAAGGTCTCCGAGATGTTCGGCTACTACGCGGGCTGGGCCGACAAGATCCTGGGCCACACCATCCCCGTACCGGGCAACTGGCACACGTACACCGAACGTGTCCCCTGGGGCGTGGTCGTGGCCGTCACCCCCTGGAACGCCCCTCTGTTCACCGGGGGTTGGAACTCGGCAGCGCCCCTCGCGGCCGGCAACGCCGTCGTCGTCAAGCCCAGCGAGTTCACCCCCGCGTCCACCGTGCGCCTGGCTCAACTCGCCCACCAGGCAGGGCTTCCGGACGGGGTGTTCAACGTGGCCACCGGTCTCGGCGGCACCGTCGGGGCGAGCCTCACCGCCGACCGCCGCGTGGGCAAGGTGTCCTTCATCGGCTCGGTCGGCACGGGACGCCGTGTGGCGGTCGCGGCGGCCGCCGCCGGCATCCCGGCCGTCCTCGAACTCGGCGGCAAGAGCGCCAACATCGTCTTCGCCGACGCCGACCTGGACCGGGCGGCCGACGGGGCGATCTCCGCGATCTTCTCCGGAGCGGGACAGTCCTGCGTGGCCGGGTCGCGGCTGCTCGTGGAGCGGTCCGTCCACGCCGAGTTCGTGGCGACGGTCGCCGAGCGGGCCGCACGGCTGCGGCTCGGGGACCCGCTCGACCCGGCCACCGAGGTCGGCCCGATCATCACGCCGTCCCAGTACGACACCGTCACCTCGCTCATCGAGGCGGGCGTGGCGGGCGGCGCCCGCCGGGTCACCGGCGACCGCCTCCCGGACCGGCTCACCGGCTCGGGGCTCGCCGGAGGGCGCTGGGTGCCGCCCACGCTCCTGGACGGAGTCACCCCCGCGAACCCGCTGGAGACCACCGAGGTCTTCGGCCCGGTCGTCGGCGCCGACGCCTTCGACACGGAGGCCGAGGCCATCGCGCGGGCCAACGCCACCGACTTCGGCCTGGCCGGCGCGGTGTGGACCGGGGACGTCGCCCGCGCCCACCACGTGGCCCGCGCGGTACGGGCCGGAACCTTCTGGATCAACTCGTACAAGACCATCCACGTCGCGGTGCCCTTCGGCGGCTTCGGCGACTCCGGGCACGGCCGTTCCTCCGGCCCCGGCGTCCTGGACGAGTACACCCAGACGAAGGCCGTCTGGACGCCGACCCGGGCCGCCGGCGCCCCCTTCCCGTCGCTCAGCTACTAGGAGGCATCCGTGACCACGACGTATCCCACCACCCCCGGCGAACGGCTGAAGACGGACACCTCCGCCGGTGTCGAGAACTGGAAGGAGCGCGTGCACTCCCTGGCACGCGCCCTGCACGCCCACCCCGAACTCGCCTTCGAGGAGACGGAGTCCAGCGCGGCGATCACCGCACTGCTCACCGACGGAGGGTTCACGGTCGAGCGCGGCACCGGGGGCCTGCCCACCGCGTTCACCGCGACCGTGGGCAGCGGCCCCCTCACGGTCGCCCTCTGCGTCGAGTACGACGCGCTGCCCGAGGTCGGACACGCCTGCGGGCACAACCTCATCGCCGGCGCGTCGGTGGCCGCCGCCCTGGCCCTGGCCCCGCACGCCGACGCCCTCGGCATCACCCTCAAGGCCCTCGGCACCCCCGCCGAGGAGCACGGCGGCGGCAAGTCCCTGCTCCTGGAGGCCGGCGCCTTCGACGGCGTGGGTCTGGCCCTGATGGTCCACCCGGTGCAGGACGGCGTCCGCTACAACCCGGCCGGGACCACGGCGCAGGCGGTCGGCCGGTACCGGGCCGTGTTCGCCGGCCGGGCGGCCCACGCGGCCGCCGCTCCTCACCAGGGGGTGAACGCCGCCGACGCCGCCACGCTCGCGCAGGTGGCCGTCGGTCTGCTGCGCCAGCAGATTCCGGGCGACCAGCGGGTGGCGCTGTTCGTCTCCGAAGGCGGTGTCGCCACCAACATCATCCCCGAGCGGACCGTCGTCGACTTCGAGTGCCGGGCGTTCACCCTGCCCGAGTACGAGGCGCTCCTCGAACGGGTCCGACGCTGCTTCGAGGGAGCCGCCCTGGCGACCGGCACCGAGGTGACGGTCGAGGCCACCGAGCCGCTGTACGAGCCGCTCGTCCAGGACGACGCTCTGGCCGGCTACTGGACGGCCGCCCTCGAGGAGTTCGGCTGGGACACCACCTCGGGCGGACGCCTGGGCGGCGGGTCGACCGACATGGGCAACGTCAGCCAGGTGATCCCGACCCTGCACCCGTGGCTGAGCATCCCGGGCGCCGACGCGCCCATCCACTCCCACGCGTTCGCCGCCGTGGCCGACACCGACGCGGCGTACGACGTGATGTTCGCGGCGGCCCGCGCGCTGGCCTGGACCGTGATCGACGCGGCGGGCGACCCGCAGCACCGGCAGCGATTCATCGACGCGGCCCACCGCCGCGACCTCCCCCAGGAAGCAGTGGCGACATGAGTACCCTCACCACTTCGGCCAAGGACTCCGAGACCAGAACGCGGGGGCCCCGGCAGGCGCTGCCGATCGCCTTCCTCGCTCTCGTCATCGCCGTGGTCGTGCAGTTCGTCGGTCAGCTCGACATCGACCTGGGCGTCGGCTCCGTCATCATCTTCCCGATGGTGTGGGGCCTGGTGCTGGGCCTGCTGGTCTCCGTCCAGAAGTTCCGCCCGCTCGGCGTGGACCTGCAGAAGGTGGCGGCCGCGCTCGTCGGCGTGGCGGTCATGATCCTGGTCGCCCGCCTGGCGTTCAACATCGGACCCAGCCTGCCCACCCTCGCCAAGGCCGGCCCCGCCCTGCTGTTGCAGGAGGTCGGCCACCTGCTGGGCACCGTCGCCCTGGCCCTCCCGCTCGCCGTGCTGCTGCGCATGGGCAAGGCGACCGTCGGCGCCACCTTCTCCCTGGACCGTGAGCCCTCGTTCGCCATGGTCTCCGAGAAGTACGGCCCGGACTCGGACCAGTACCGCGGGGTGCTGGCCATGTACGTGTTCGGCACGATGTTCGGCGCGGTCTTCATCACGCTGCTGACGTCGCTGGTGACGAACTGGAAGATCTTCGACCCGCTGGCCCTGGCCATGGGCGCCGGTGTCGGTTCCGGCTCGATGATGGCCGCGTCCTCCGCCAGCATCGTCGCCGCCCACCCCGGCCAGGAACAGGCCATCCTGGGCATGGCCGCCGTCTCCAACCTCATCACCACGATCCTCGGCGTCTACGTCGGCATCTACGTGGCCCTGCCGCTCGCCGACCGGTTCTACCGCTTCCTCACCCGGCGCCGCGGTGACGGCGAGGGCACGCCCGACGCGGTCTCCTCCCCGGCGGACGAGGCGGACGCCCTCGCCGCGAACCGCGCCTTCCGCGAGGACGTGGCGCAGGCCTCGGGCGAGATCAAGCTCCCGCTCTGGCTCTCGCTCGGCATCCTGACGGTGCTCGGCCTGGGCACCGCGTCCGTCGCGGCCAAGAAGGTGAGTTGGGACATCGTCGGCGGCTACGCTGTGCTGCTCGCCCTGGTGCTCGTCGGCCTGATCCTCGCCAAGGCCAGCCGGAAGATCTCGGCGATCGTGTGGATCACCACGGTCGGCGCGTACATCTCCAGCCCCTGGTTCTTCGCCTCGGACACGCTCAACCGCCTGGTGGGATCGGTGGACTTCCTCTCCATCGCCACCATCATGCTGACGCTGGCGGGCCTCTCGCTGGGCAAGGACCTGCCCCTGTTGCGCCGCATCGGCTGGAAGATCGTTCCGGTGGGCCTCGTCGCCATCACCGCCTCGTTCCTCATGGCGGTCGTCATCGCCGAGTTCACTCTGGGGGCCTGGGGCTGAGGACTGCCTCAGAACCAGTGCAGGCAGTGCGGGGGACGTTCGGTACCGAACAGGGCGTCCGCGAGGGCGGCCGCGCCGGGGTGGTGGGCGTGGATGTGTCCCGCGCGCACGAGGGTGCCGGGGGCGGTGCCGCCGAGGTAGACCGAGCCGAGGTCGCCGATGTCCAGGGACAGGTCGGGTTCCCGGTCCGTCGGGGCGCAGGCGGCTTTGCCGTTGCGGACGGACAGCAGGTAGCGGTCGTGCTCGCCGAGGAACGGATCGTCGACGGCGAGGACGAGATCACCGTCCGTGGACCATCCGCGCGCGGCGAGCGCACGGGGGACGTCCAGCAACCGCAGCCAGAGCCAGTCGGTGTCGTCGCTCACCCGACCGGCCCGGAAGTCGGCAAGCTGCCAGCGCAGCGGATGCTGCGGCGGGAGGTGCTTGAACACGACGTCGGTGACAAGGTCGTGTCCGAGGACGAACTCGGCGAGCGCGGTGAAGACGGTGTCGTCGGTGGTGATCGTCTCGTCCACCGTCAAGGTACCGGCCTCGATCGAGTAGCTGGCGTATCCGTCCGGGACGCCGTCGGCATCGCGGTGGACGGCGACGTAGCGCGGCGCGCCGGAGACCGGGGGCTGGCCCGCGGCCAGGTCCCACCAGCGGTGCGGCCGGGACAGGGCACCGGGTTGTGCGCGGCGGTAGCGGTCGTAGACCGCTTCGAGGATCTCGCCGCACGCGGCCCGCCGCAGCAGCTCGACGGAGCCGGTGCCCGATCCGCCGGTGGCACCTGCCTTGCCGCGTGCGCGGGTGAGGGCGAAGGCGCCCTTGTCGCGCGGCACCGTCAGCCGCTGCGTATAGGTCGCCGGTCCATAGCCGAACCGTCCGTAGATCGACGCCTCGGAGGCCAGCAGCACGGAGAGGAACTCACCTCGGGCCCGCAGCTCGGTGAGCTGATGCCGCATCATCGCGCTGAGCATGCCCTGACGCCGGTGGGTGGGCAGGACACCGACACCACTCACTCCCGCGGCCGGGGCGAGGACCTTCCCCGGCAGGGTGAGCTCGAAGGTGTACGCGCCGGCGGTGCCCACGGGCCGTCCGTCCGCCGCCAGGGCGAGCAGGCCGCGGTCCATCTCGAGCGCCGCCCACCAGACACCACGGCCGTCCGCCGGGGTCTCCGGGAACAGCCCGAACGCGGCATGAAGAGTCTCGACGAAGACGTCGAGATCCTCGTCGGTCGTGGCACGGATCTCCGTCACTGCCGCAGCCTTCCTGGTATCCGGGCACCACCACCTGTGGTGTCCGGCCGCAGCGCTGCATCGCCCCGCGGCCGGATCAATTGGATCATTGCCGGATTCGGGATACGTACCGGGCCCGGACCGATGCCGAGTGGTAGTGGCCGACACTGACTCGGCGCCTCGCCAGCAGCTATACCCCGGTGCGCCGCCGGAGAAGGGGAGCGGTGGACTGACGGACCACGAGTTCGGGCTCGTGCAGCAGTTCGTGAGGGGTGGGGCTGTCGCCGGATATCTGGTTGGCGAGCAGGGTGACGGCCGCCCGTGACATGGCCTCGATCGGCTGACGCAGCGTGGTCAGCGGCGGGTCCGTGTAGTTCATGAAGGCGGAGTCGTCGAAGCCGACGACGGACAGGTCGTCGGGAACGGACAGTCCCACGCGGCGCGCGGCACGCACGGCTCCCAGGGCCAGCACGTCGCTGCCGCAGATCAACGCGGTCACCTTCTGGGCGAGCAGTTCGGAGGCGACGGCCTGACCGCCCTCGAAGGAGAACAGCGCATGGCCGACCGGGTGGTTGCCGCTGGTCCCCGCGGAGAGGGTCGCGAAGGCGTCGGCCTTGCGCCGGGAGGGCATGTGGTGGCCGGGGCCGACCATCAGCCCGATGTCGGTGTGGCCCATGGCGGTGAGATGGGCGAAGGCCTGGCGGACGGCGGCGGTGTCGTCGGTGCTGACGCTCGGGAAGCCGGGGTAGTCGACCGCGGCGTTCAGCAGGACCACGGGGACACCGCGCTGCAGCAGCGCCTGGTGCTCGTCCTCGGTCAGACCGCCGCAGAAGATGACCCCGGCGACCTGCTGGTCCAGCAGCATGGAGACGTACTCCGCCTCGGTGAGACCGCCCGCGGTGCGCGTGCACAGGACGGGGGTGAACCCGAGCTGGACGAGCGCGCCGCCGGCGATCTCGGCTATCGCGGGGAAGATGGGGTTCTGCAGCTCGGGCAGGACGATGCCGACCAGGCGTGCCCGCGCGGCCCGCAGGTGTGTGGGGCGCTCGTATCCCAGGACGTCGAGGGCCGTCAGGACCGCTTGGCGGGTGCTGTCGGAGACGCCGGGCTTCTCGTTGAGGACGCGACTGACGGTCGCTTCACTGACGCCCACGCGGCGGGCTACTTCTGCGAGCTTGCGGGCCATGGCCGGAGTGTATCCGCACGTCAGTGACCCGGTCTGCGGGGTGGATCACAGCGGATCGGAGGGGCCTCGCCGCTCGCACGGACGCGCCGGGTGACGACGGCGCGTCCGCACGGGCAGGGTTGTCGCCCCAGGTGCTCAGAAGCCGCTGTTGCCGCTTCCTCGGGTGAGGGTGAAGCCGGGGGAGTTGTTGAGCAGTCCGCCCGTCTCAGCGGTGACGGTGGTGTCGGAGACGGTCATGCCGCCGGTGACGTTGTTGAGGTCGAAGCCGTAGGTTCCGGCGTTCGTGATGGTGTCGTGGTCGAGGGTGAGGTTGCTGATCTGTTTGTCGTAGCTGAGCAGGACGCCCTGGTAGGTGCTGTCCTTGATGGTGTTGCCGTCGATGTGGACGGGCTGGGTGATGTCGGCGGTGTCGGCGTAGATCCACAGAGCGCCGATCGTGGTGGACCAGTTGATGTGGTACGAGCCGCAGCGGGTGAGGAGATTGTTCTCGACGTAGGTGGGAGCGCTGAAGCCCTGTCCGAAGTACGTGCTGATGGTGATGCCGGAGCCGAAGGCGACCGTGTCGCTGACGGCGTTGTTCTCCACGGTGTTGTCGCCGCCCCCGTAGACGCCGATCCCGTTGGCCTGGATGGGGAGTTGGACGGTGTTGTGGGAGACGGTGCTGTGCGTGACGTTGCCGTCCTCGGTGTCCAGGGCGATCGTGTCGTCGCCGGTGTTGCGCACGTGGGACTGCTCGATCCGGGTGTTGCCGGAACCGCCGTGGACGTGGAGACCGTCGGCGAAGACGTTGCGCACGCGGACGCCGGAGACGAGCAGGCCGTTGCCGGGCCGGGCCCACAGGCCGACCTTGGTGTGTTCCATCCACACGTTGGAGATGAGGGAGCCGGAGGCGAAGCTGCCTTCGATGGCGGCCGCGCCGGAGTCGTTGTTGCGTGAGGTCTGGTCGCCGAAGACGGACAGGTCGGCGATCTGGACCCGGCCGCCGTTCGAGAAGAGGCCGCCCGCTCCGTTCTCGGCGGTGGACGTGAGCGTCGTGTACCAGGGGCCCGCGCCGCGCAGAGCGACGCCGGACAGATTCACCCGGCCGGAGACGGTGTACGTGCCGGTGGGCAGCCACAGTCCCTTGCCCGCGCTCGCGGCGCTGCTCAGCGCCGAGTTGAGGGCGCTGGTCACGTCGTCCGACCCGGGCTTCACGCCGTGGTCGGCGGCGGAGACGTAGCCCGCCGGCATGGTGGCGGCGGCGTCGACGAGCTCGGTGTCGATCACGTCGACGGTGTACGAGGCGGCGGTGGAGCCGGCGTCCTTCTGCAGTTTCAGGACCGTGCCGGCCGGCCAGGTCGTGGAGTTGAGGTAGCGGACCTCGTCGAAGTAGTGGTGGCCGGTGGAGTCACCGGTGTTCCCCGGTGTGTTGGTGTCGTAGTAGCCGGCGCCGTACAGCCAGGAGAACTTGTTCGTGGTCTGCAGGTCCGTGACCTTGGTGGAGCCCGCGTAGAGGGACAGCGGGGCGGTGGTGACGGATCCGCTCGCGGTGTCGGGGATCGAGTAGCGCACGACGAGGGCGTTGGCCGGCTTGGTCAGGGTGATCCGCACGTACTGGCCGGTGGCGGTGAGCTTGACCGCGCTGCGGCCGGTGGATTCGGCGGACAGGCTGGGGTAGCTCGTGCTGACGGCCAGCTCGGTGCCGGTGGTGTCGGCGTCGGCCGCCCGGTACTCGGTGTAGGGCAGGGCCGCGCCCTGCGTGGGCAGGGCGGTGCCGCCGTCGACGGACACGCTGTCCAGCGCGACGTTTCCGCTGTCGCCGGAATCGGTCCGCAGGCCGATGAGGTTCAGGCCGCTGCGCAGCTCGGCGTTGACGGTGACATACACCCAGCCGCTCGCGGCGGGGAGGGACAGCCGGCTCGAACGGACGCCGTTCACGTACAGGGAGAGGGTCTGCGGGGCGCTGGTGGTGTTCCGGTAGGTGACCGCCACCGGATAGGTGCCGGCGGACGGCACGGCGGTGTCGATCACGGTCTCGGCGCCCTGCGCGGTGAAGCCGGTGAGATAGCCGCTGCCGGTGAACCCGGACAGCGACGTGGCGGTGGCGGGGCCGCCGGTGACGAAGGCGGTCTCCGCCTCGTAGGCCTTGCCCGGGGCGGCGGCGCCCCCGCCGGTGGGCGGTTCGGTGGAGTCGGAGGCGACGGTGATGTCGTCGAGGTTGACGTTGCCGCTGTCCGCGGAGTCGAAGCGGTAGGCGACGGTGTTGGAGCCGTTCTTCAGCGTCAGCGACTCGGTGCGTGTGGCCCAGGTGTTCCAGTCCGCGGTCGCCGCGAGTGAAGTGGTCAGTGCCTTGCCGCCGTTGACGTACACCGACAGTGTCTTCGCGGAGCCGGTCCCGTTGGCGTAGCGCAGTACCACATCGGTGGCCCCCGCGGAGGCGGCCGTGACGGTGAACGTGGTGGCGGCGGTGCCCTTGTTGGCGTCCGTGTAGCCGCCCACGTAGCCGGTGCCCTGGTAGCCGGGGTGTTCGGTCGCGGTCAGGGTTCCGCCGCTCAACGCCGCGGACTCGGCCTCGTACTGGCCAGCGGGCGTCGCGGGAGCGGCCTCGAGTGTGAGGGCGTCGATGTTCACGTTGCCGGTGTCGGAGGAGCCGAAGACGTAGGCGACCTTGGTGCTGCCCGAGGTCAGGTTCACCGGACTGGTCACGGTGGCCCAGGTGTTCCAGTCGGCGGTGGCCGGCAGGGAGACGGTGCCGGCCCTGGTCCCGCTCACGTAGAGGGAGAGGGTCTGCGTGCCACCGGTGCCGTTGGCGTACCGGAGGGTGGAGGTGTAGGCCCCGGCGACGCCCGCGGTGACGGTGAACGTGGTGGTGGCGGTGGACTTGGCGGTGTCGGTGTACCCGCCGACGAAGCCGCTGCCGGTGAAGCCCGAGTGGTCGCTCTGGACGACGGCCCCGCCGCTCAGGGCGGCGGATTCCGCCTGGTACGTGGTCGAGGCGGCCATTGCCGGGGTGCCGAGCCGGCCGAGCGCGGCGCACAGCACGGCCAGGATCGTGGCCACGAGAAGGAGTCGGGGTCTGGTCCGCACAGGGCGGAGCGCGGAGCCGAATCGAGGCATGGGGAACTCCCACGGATAAGAAGGGGGTGAGTGACGCGCACCGTAACGGTGGGGTGATGGCCGGGCAATGCGTGCGGACATCCGCGAATTCCACCGACGTGCCCAGTGAAATCGATTGCGTTCCTTGCGGACCCTCAACTACCCGCGAAGACAGGGTAGTTCGGCTCTGAAAAGGCGTGGGAGCGTGGAACGGAATTACGCTCCGGCGGTCGTCTTCTTGCCCCGCGTCTTGCGCTCTCCCGCCGTGTGGGCACTGCCGCGGTGGACGGCTGCGGGCCAGCTCAGTGCGGGTGCTCGCGCCCCGCTTCCCTGATGGGCGCACCGCATCGACCGATGCGTCGGCCGGGGACGCGGACGTCCGTGTCGAGTTTTTGCGTCGAGTTTCGTCGACAAATTTCTCGACGGCCCGCAGGTGTTATTGATGCTTTGCGCATCCAGATTTGAGTATTGCTCGGTGTTCGTGGTGCCCGTAACTTGTGCGTCACCTCGACGGGCCGCACACCGACATCGGGCCCATCCACTTCACCCTCAGGGACGATCCATGACCGGAATACCGGCGGGCAGAAACGCCCGCGTCGGCATCGCCGTGGCCGCGGCGGCCGCACTCGGCCTCACCGTGAGCGGCTGCGGAGCCTCCAGCGACGGATCCGCCTCCCCCGACGGCAGGATCACCATCACGGTGAACGACATGCCGGCCAAGACCGACCCGGTGAACCGCAAGATCTTCCTGCAGGACGTGGCCGCGTTCGAGAAGGCCAACCCGAAGATCCACGTGGTGCCGCACGAGGGCCAGATGGACCCTCAGACGTTCTCCGCCAAGCTGGCCGGAGGGCAGCTCGAGAACGCCTACTACGTCTACCTCACCGACCCGGCCGGCATCATCGCCAAGCACCAGGCGGCCGACATCACCGACCACCTCAAGGACCATCCCGAGGCCCAGCAGGTCAAGCCCGAGCTGCGCAAGGTCTTCCAGGACGAGGCCGGCCGCACCTACGGCGTGACCGAGGGCAACTACTCCATGGGCCTCGTCTACAACCGCACCCTGTTCAAGAAGGCGGGCCTGGACCCCGACAAGCCCCCCGCCACCTGGGACGAGGTCCGCGCGGACGCCAAGAAGATCTCCGCCCTGGGCAAGGGCATCACCGGCTACGGCGACTACAGCAAGTCGAACACGGGCGGCTGGCACTTCACCGCCGAGATGTACTCCCGCGGCGGCGACGTGGCCAAGCAGCAGCCCGACGGTTCCTGGAAGGCCGACTTCGACAACGCCACCGGCCGGGCCGTCCTCCAGCAGCTGCACGACATGCGCTGGACCGACGACTCCATGGGACAGCGCCAACTGCTCGAATGGGCCGACCTGTTGCAGATGATGGGCTCGGGCAAGCTGGGCATGTACCTGGCCACCTCCGACAACATCCCCACCATCGCCGCGCAGTACAAGGGCGACCCGAAGGAGTACGGACTGGGCCCCATGCCGGAGGGCAAGGGCACCCTGGCCGGTGGCGGCGGGTTCATGTTCAACCCGAAGAACAGCACCGCGCAGACCAAGGCCGCCCTCGCCTGGGTCATGTACAAGTACGAGAACCCCGACCGCATCACGCTCGGCCAGAAGCGCGCCGCCGACCACGACCAGCCCGTCGGCCTGCCCGAACCCAACATCTGGACCGGCGCCGCGCAGAAGACCAAGGCGGCGGCCGACAAGAAGTACGCGAACCAGCCCGTCGCCAACTACGCGCCGTTCAGCGCCTCCATCGGCAAGATCCCGCTCAAGCTCGAACCGCCGCAGGCACAGAAGGTCTACGCCGTCCTGGACACCGCCATGGCCAAGGTGCTCACGCAGAAGGACGCCGACATCGACAAGCTGCTCTCCGACGCCTCGAAGCAGGTCGACTCGCTGCTCGCCGCCCAGTAGCACCCGCCCGGCACCCCGTGGCAGGGCCGTGCCGCCGCACCCGACCCCGCGGCACGGCCCCCGCACGTCCTCGAACAGCCCCGAACCACAAGGGAGAACCCATGGCGACGTCCCTCGCGCCGCGTCGCAGCGAAGTCCATCAGCCCGCGGCCGCGCCCGCCCCCGCCGGACCGCCCGGCCGAGGGGACCGACTCCGCCGGAGGATCACGGACAACGCTCTGGCCTACGGCTTCCTCGCAGCCGGGATCCTCAGCTTCGCCTACTTCTCCTGGTATCCGCTCGTCCGCGGCATCACCCTGAGCTTCCAGCAGGACAACCTCATCACCGACCCGCAGTGGATCGGCCTGGGCAACTACCGCACCCTGTTCGCCGACCCGCTGTTCTGGACCGCGTGGAAGAACACCGCCGAGTTCACCGGCCTCGCGCTCGTGTTCGGCTACGCCGTGCCGTTCGTGATCGCGATCCTCCTCAACGAACTGCGGCACTTCAAGGCCTACTTCCGGATCGCCGTGTACCTGCCGGTCATGCTCCCGCCGATCGTCAGCGTCATGCTCTGGCAGTACTTCTACGATCCCGGCCAGGGCCTGTTCAACACCCTCCTGCACGGCGCGCACCTGCCGACGTCCCAGTGGGTGCAGTCACCGCACACGGCCATGATCTCCCTCGTCCTCGTCTCCACCTGGGCCAACATGGGCGGCGCCACCCTCATGTACCTCGCCGCCCTGCAGTCCATCCCCGGCGAGCTCTACGAGGCCGCCGAACTGGACGGCGCCGGCATGTGGGCCCGACTGCGGCACGTCACCGTCCCGCAGATGCGCTTCGTCATGCTGGTCCTGCTCCTCCTCCAGGTCATCTCGACGATGCAGGTGTTCATCGAGCCCTTCCAGATGACCGGCTTCACCAACCCCTCCACCATCACCGTGATGACGCTCATCTACCGCTACGCCTTCGCCGTCAACAACGACTTCGGTCTCGCCGCCGCGATGAGCGTCCTCCTCTTCGTCGTACTCGCCGTCTTCGCCGCCGTCTATCTGCGCCTGACCCGCGACGGCGACCAGGGCTGAGGGAGAAGCACATGTCCAGGACCAGCCCCTCCGCCGACCCGGCGCAGCGCAGCCTGATCTCCACCAAAGAGCTCGCACGCCCCCGCAACCGGCGCCTCTACTACGCGATCCTCACCCTGACGGTGATCGCCTTCGCCGCCGCGTTCCTCTACCCGCTGTACTGGATGGCCAGTTCGGCGCTGGAGACACCGCGCCAGTTCGCCGAGCAGACCCCGACCCTGTGGCCCAAGTCCGTGCACCTGAGCGCCTACAAGGACGCCTGGACACAGATGGACATCGCCCACTTCTTCCTCAACACCGTGTACTACGCGGCCGGGGGATGGGCGATCCAGATGGCCGTCGACGTCTGCGCCGCCTACTCGCTGTCGAAACTGCGCCCGGCCTTCGGCAACGTCGTCTTCGCCGGCATGCTCGCCAGCCTCATGCTGCCCGCCGCGGCGCTCCTCGTACCCGCCTATCTGACGGTCAACGACCTCCCGCTGCTCCACCTCAACCTCATCAACACCCCCTGGGCCCTCTGGCTGCCCGGAGCGGCCAACGCCTTCAACATCTACGTGCTGCGCCGCTTCTTCGACCAGATCCCCACCGACATCCTCGACGCCGCCGCCATCGACGGCGCCTCCCGCCTCCAGGTGCTGCTGCGCATCGTCCTGCCCCTGTCCCGGCCCGTCCTCGCCGTGGTCTCCATCTTCTCGGTCGTCGGCATGTGGAAGGACTTCCTGTGGCCCCTGCTGGTGCTGCAGGACCCGGACAAGCAGACGCTGTCCGTGGCCCTGCACCGGCTGTCCACGTCCACCACCCAGGTGCCGCCCACCGAGATGATCGCCGGACTCGCCATCGCCGCGGTCCCGATGATCGTGCTCTTCCTCTTCTTCCAGCGGCACATCATCAGCGGCCTGTCCGCGGGCGCCCTCAAGGGCTAGCGGTACGCCGCCCAGATCTCCCGCCGCCGTCACCGCACCCCTCATTCAAGGAGCTCCCTCCGTGGCCCGATCCGCAGACGCCCACGACGAATGGTGGCGCCACGCCGTCATCTACCAGGTCTATCCGCGCTCGTTCGCCGACGCCGACGGCGACGGCATCGGAGACCTCGCCGGCGTCCGCCAGCACCTGCGCCACCTGGCCGAACTCGGCGTCGACGCCCTCTGGTTCAGCCCCTGGTACGCGTCGCCGCAGGCCGACGCCGGTTACGACGTCGCCGACTACCGGCGCATCGACCCCGCCTTCGGAGACCTGGCCGAGGCTGAGGCGCTCATCGCCGAAGCGCACGCCCTGGGCCTGCGCATCATCGTCGACATCGTCCCCAACCACGTCTCCGACCAGCACGCCTGGTTCAAGGAGGCCGTCGCAGCGGCCCCCGGTGCCGAGGCCCGCGACCTGTTCTGGTTCCGCCCCGGCCGCGGCCCGGACGGCGAACTCCCGCCCAACACCTGGCAGTCCGTCTTCGGCGGCCCCGCCTGGACCCGTGTCACCCACCCCGACGGCAGCCCGGGGGAGTGGTACCTCCACCTCTTCGCACCCGAACAGCCCGACCTCAACTGGAACAACCCCAAGGTCCGCGAGGAACACGAGGACGTCCTGAGGTTCTGGTTCGACCGCGGAGCCGACGGCGTCCGCATCGACTCGGCCACGATGCCCGCCAAGGACCCCTCGCTGCCCGAGTTCGCCCCGGACGCCACACCGCCAGACCACCCCTACATCGACCGCGACGACGTCCACTCCATCTACCGCTCCTGGCGCGCCATCGCCTCCGGGTACGAACCCGCCCGCGCCCTCATCGGCGAGGTGTGGCTCGCCGACCCGGACCGCTTCGCCCGCTATCTGCGCAGCGACGAGATGCACACGGCCTTCAACTTCGACTACCTCAACAGCCCGTGGGACCCCAGCGCCCTGCGCACCGTCATCCAGGACACCCTCGACGCCCACGCAGGTGTGGGCGCCGCGCCCACCTGGGTGCTCTCCAACCACGACGTGACCCGGCACGTCACCCGCTACGGCAGAGCCGACACCTCCTACGGGCACGCGCTGCGCCAGCACGGCACCCCCACGGACCTGGTGCTGGGGACCCGCAGGGCCCGCGCTGCCCTCCTCCTCGCCCTGGCGCTTCCCGGCGCGCACTACCTCTACCAGGGGGAGGAGCTGGGCCTGTGGGAGGTCGAGGACATCCCCGCCCACCTGCGGCAGGACCCGATCTTCCACCGCACCGCGGGACAGGACGTCGGCCGCGACGGATGCCGCGTCCCCCTGCCGTGGTCCGGCGAGGAGCCCCCCTTCGGTTTCAGCCCCACGACGACCGCAGGCAGGACGACGGCACCCACCTGGCTGCCCCAGCCGACGGCCTGGGCCGGCCACACCGTCCAGGACCAGCAGGCGGATCCGGACTCCATGCTCACGTTCTACCGCGGCGCGCTCGCCGCCCGCCGCCGTCACGCGAGCAGCCTGCGCGGCGACTCCTTCCGATGGCTCGACGCCGACCCGCGGGTTCTCGCCTTCCAGCGCGGGCCCGGCTTCGTCTGCGTCGCCAACCTGTCCACCGCCGAGCAGCCGCTGCCCCCGCACAGCGACATCCTGGTCGGCAGCGCGACCGGCACACCCTCCCGCGACACGGTGGCACCCGACACCACGGTGTGGCTGCGCACCGACTGACATCACGCACCGTCGGGGCCGTCGGCGACCGCCGGCCCCGACCGCCGCGGCGGCATCCCGCTTCACCGGCATCCCGCTTCACCGACAGAAAGCACCTCTCATGGCTCGCAGGCTCTCCGAAGTGGCCCGCCGCGTTGGCGTCAGCGAAGCAACCGTCAGCCGCGTCCTCAACAACAAACCCGGAGTCTCCGACACCACGCGCAAAGCGGTGCTCACCGCCGTCGACGTCCTCGGCTACGAACGGCCCACCCAACTGCGCGGCAGCAGCTCCCGCCTCGTCGGACTCGTCCTGCCCGAGCTGCAGAACCCCATCTTCCCCGCGCTCGCCGAAGTCGCCGGCGGCGCACTGGTCCAGCTCGGCTTCACCCCCGTACTGTGCACGCGGACCGCCGGCGGACTCACCGAGGCCGAATACGTGTCCATGCTGCTCGATCAGCATGTGAGCGGTGTGATCTTCTGCGGCGGACTCAACGCCCAGGAGTACGAGGCTCTCGCACAGCGCGGAGTGCCCGTCGTTCTTCTGAACGCCGCCGTCACCCAGCCGCCCACCAGCCAGGCCGGCACGGGGTTCCCCCAGGTCTCCACCGATGACGCGACCGCCGTCGAACAGGCCCATGCGCATCTCACCGCGCTCGGTCACACCCGGATCGGGCTCCTGGTCGGCCCCTCCGACCACGGGCCCTCCCGCCGCAAGGCCGACGCCTTCGCCCGTCTGACAGCACGCCACACGCCGCACGCCCGTGACCAACTCGTCGGCCATGCGCTGTTCTCGTTCGAGGGCGGGCAGGCGGCCACGACCGAACTCCTCCAGCAGCAGGTCACCGGCCTCATCTGCGGCAGCGACATCCTGGCCCTCGGCGCCATCAAAGCGGCTCGCCGGTCGGGTCTGTCCGTCCCCGGCGACCTGTCCGTCGTCGGCTACGACGACTCCGCGTTCATGAACTACACCAACCCGCCCCTGACGACCCTGCGCCAGCCCATCGAAGCCATGTCCCGGGCCGCCGTCACCCTCCTGGCCAACCAGATCGGGGGTGTCCCCACCAGCGCCAACGAGCTCCTCCACGAGCCCGAACTGGTGGTCCGCAGCTCCACCGCGCCGCCCTCCCGGCAGCGCCGGATACGGCCCGTCGCGGGGGTGGCCATGGGCGCGTGAGGCGAGCGGCTAGTGACCGCCTATGTCCGAGAAAGCCTGCGCGGTGAGTTCCTGAAAGTCGGCGAGCGGTACGTCACGCAGGCGCTGTGTCAGCCCCCAGCGATGGCCGAACGGGTCCAGCAGCTGTCCCTCCCGCTCGCCCCAGAAGGTGTCGCCCAACGGGCGCACGACGGTGGCTCCGGCGTCGACGGCCCGCTGCCAGACGGCGTCGACGTCGTCGGTGTGCAGGTAGACGGCGCCGTAGGTGCCGCCGAAGTGCTGTGGGCCGAAGGACGTCAGCTCAGGGAACTCGTCGGCCAGCATGACCGTGAGCGTCCCGATGCGGATCCGGACGTGGATCAGCCTGCCGTCGGGCACCACCAGCCGGGTCAGTTCCTCGGCCCCGAACGCTTTCCGGTACCAGGCCGACGCGCCGTCGGCGCCGCGGGTGGTGAGGTGCACGGTGTGGGAAGTCAACGACATCGTCAGACCTTTCGAGAGGAGGACGAGGACGGTGCGGGTGATGCGGGTCAGGCGGTCCAAGGTCGCAACTTGTCCGGGTTGCGGATCGCCCAGATGCTCTTGATGCGGTCGTGCGTGAAGTCGAACGCGTAGACGCTCAGTACGTCCTCGCCGTTCAGGGCGACGAGTCCGGGCTGGCCGTTGACGGTGCGTTCGTGAAGGTCGAGCCGGTCGGCAAGGTGCGCCAGCCGCACCAGGAACCGGGCGACCGCATCCCGCCCCCGGAGCGGAACCGGAGACGCCGATGTGCGACCGCCACCGTCGGCGGTCGCGACGACCGAGGGGTCGAGCAGCCTGACCAGAGCGTCGATGTCCTTCCTCTGCCACGCCTGCCGGAATTCGTGGACGACCGCGGAACGCCGTGGCACCCCCAGTTCGCGGGTGCGGGCGGCAGCGACCCGGCGACGGCCGGCGGACGCGAGTTGCCGGCACGCTCCGGGACTGCGGCCGACGATCTCGGCCACCTCGCCGAAGGGCATCCGGAACACGTCGTGCAGCATGAAGGCGACACGTTCCGCCGGCGTCATCGCGTCGAGGACGACCAGGAACGCCATCTCGACGGACTCGTCCAACGTGATGTGGTCGGCCGGATCGGTCGCCGTCGAGCCCGGCGGGAGTCCGTTCCGCTCGGCCCGTGCGGGCAGCGGCTCGGGGATCCACTCGCCGACGTACCGTTCGCGTCGCACGCGTGCCGACCGCAGGTGGTCGAGACAGACCCGGCTCACGACGGTGGTCAGCCACGCGCTCGGGGAGGAGATCGCGGCGCGGCGTGCTTCAGGGAGCGCGAACCAGCGCGTGTAGGTCTCCTGGACGGCGTCCTCCGCCTCGGTCAGCGAGCCGAGCAGCCGGTACGCGACATTCGACAGGACACGGTGTGCGGACTCGGGCGGACCGCCGTCCGGTCGCGCCCGGGGCTCGTCGCGTCCGTCTGTGATCCTCATCGGCCGAGTTCCCTTCGCCGGCTTGGTACGGGCTGTCCTCGTTCCTATGACGCACCAGAGCCCGCCGATGTCAGGCGTCGGCGCCTGCCGACCGTTCTCCTGACAATCCCGCGCGATGCACCGTCGGTTCGCAGTGACGGCGAACGGGAGTCCGTCACCGAGCCGAGGAGAGATCGCGATGAGAAGAGAAGCGGCAGAGCCGGAAGAGCTGCGAAGCCTCAGGGACCGGATCGAGATCGACGCACTGCGCGCGGAGTTCACGGACGCGGCGATGATGAACGACCATGTCCGGCTTGCCGCGCTGTTCGTCGCGGAGGGCGTTCTCAGGATCCCGGAGGCCGGAATCGAGCTCGTCGGCCGCGACAGCATCCGACGGCTCGGACAACAGCGTGAGGCCGGCTTCGAGGTCTTCGTGCAGACGACCCATCCCGGGGCGGTCTCCGTGTCGGGAGACACCGCGACCGGCCGCGCCTACCTCAGTGAGGTCATCCGGATGCGTGACGGCGCCGCACACCTCAACCACGGGATCTACCACGACCGCTACCGACGCACACCCCACGGCTGGCGCTTCACCGAGCGCGTGTACGAGATACGTCACCGGGAGGAGTCATCCACAGCGGAGCACTGAGGCCTGCCTTCGTAGGAGGCCGCACATGAGAGGGCGAGAGGCAGCAGGGGACCACCTCCGCGCAGGCCGTCGAGACACTGGGTGAATTCGGCACCCTGGTGCAGGGAGCTGAGGACACTTCTACGTACCGCCGGGATACTCGTCGAGCAGACGTCGCAGATTCCGCACCATGAAGGCGTAGTAGGTGTGCATCTCGCGCAGCCGCGCCTGCTGAACCTCCGGCATGCCCCGGCCTCGCTCCTGCGCGGCCCGCGCGAGTTCGAGCAGCTGCTCGGTCTGGTGGAGCTGGTGCTGGAGGCAGCCGACCCACGCGTCGTCGCGCCACGCGTACACCGCCTGGCGCACACCGGGCACCTTGACCCGTTCGACCGTCCCGTTCGCGATGAGCAGGCGGGTCATCTCCGACGTCGAACCCTTGCTGGCCCCGAGGGTGGCCTGGAGCTCCGACAGGGTCAGGGGAGCGGGGCTGAGCATCAGGACGCCCGCCAGCCGCCCGGCGATGGGCGGCCATCCCATCGCGCGCCCGATCCGCTGACCGAAATCCTCGATCAGTGGCCGGTCGTCCCCGGCTGGACTGTTGTCGGCGGCTGGCGACACCGATTCCCCCTGTACGGAAAAAACTGAATATTCATTCTTGACTGAACTTTCTTGGTACGTCAGATTACCAGCATCCGCGTGGGAGTCACCGGCGCGGGACGCTCCCGCATCAAGGAGTAGAGATGGCAGAACACGTTCGCGACCTGATCGTCGTCGGTGCGGGCTCCGCGGGTGCGGCGATCGCCGTCCGCGCCGCCGCCCGGGGCCGGCGGGTCCTCCTGCTGGAGGCGGGCCCCGACTACCGCTCGGCGCAGATGCCGGAGGTGTGGCGCTCGCCCAATCCCGTGGTGGCCCTCATGGACCCCACGGCCTCGGAACATCTCGTGTGGACCGGCCTGAACTCCTCGCGCACCGAGAAGCAGCCGCAGGCCCCGTACTGGCGCGGCCGCGGCGTCGGCGGCAGTTCGTCGGTCAACGGACAGATCGCGATCCGGCCGCCCATGGAGGACTTCGAGGAATGGGCCCGGCTCGGCTGCACCGGCTGGGCGCCCGACGACGTACTGCCCTACTTCGCGAGGCTGGAGGACGACTAGGAGTTCGGCGACCAGCCCTACCACGGCCGTGGCGGACCGACCCCGATCCACCGGACCCGGCAGGACGACTGGGGCGGCGCCGACCGCGCCCTGGCCGGCTCGGCCCTGGCCGCGGGGTTCGGCTGGGCACCCGACGTCAACGCCCCCGGCGCCACCGGCGTCTCGCCGTACCCGATCAACTCCCGTGACGCCCGCCGTGTCAGCGTCAACGACGCCTACCTCGAACCCGCACGCGAACTGGCCGGTCTCACCATCCGCGGCGACGCGCTCGTGGACACCGTCCTCTTCGAGAACGACCGGGCGATCGGTGTCCGCGCGGTGATCGACGGATCGCCCGTCACCGAGTACGCGGACGAGGTGATCCTCAGCGCCGGAGTGATCCACTCCCCGGCGATCCTGCTGCGTTCGGGCATCGGCCCCGCCGGCCCGCTGCGGGCGTTGGGCATCGAGGTCCGCCAGGACCTGCCGGTCGGTCTCGGTATGCAGGACCACGCGATGGCGGTGCTCTCGCTGCCGCTGCGGGCCGAAGCCGCCATCAAGTCACCGCACGACCGGCACACCAATGTGTGCGTGCGCTGGTCCAGTACGACGGGTACGCACTCCGACGACCTCATGTTCGTCTCGCTCAACCAGAACGTGCTGGCCATGGCCACGGCGAACACCGAGGCGCACGCGGGCGGCTTCGGCGTCTGGCTGAACCGGACCCACTCGCGCGGCGAACTCGCCCTGGTCTCCACCGACCCCTCGGTACACCCGTACGTCGCTCAGCGGATGCTGTCCGACGAGCGGGACCTCGCCCCGATGAGGGAAGGGGTGCGCGCCCTGGTCGAGTTGAGCGGCGCCGCCGAGACGGCCGCCGTCGTCGGGGGATCGATCGAGGAGGCGAACCGTCCCCTGTTCGAGGCCCTGGCGAACGACGGCGACCTCGACGACCACCTGCTGGCCACCGTCCTCGACGCCCAGCACGGCACGAGCACCTGCCGGATGGGCGCGCCCGGTGCCGCCGACACGGTCGTGGACCCGGCGTGCCGGGTCCAGGGTGTCCGGGGCCTGCGGGTCGTGGACGCCTCGATCTTCCCTTCCGTACCCCGGGCCAACACCAACCTCACCGCGATCATGACCGGCGAACTCATGGCCGACCGGCTCGACGGCTGACCCCCACCCCGCACCGAGAAGCCCGACCCCGCCCCCGTACCGAACAGAAACGGGCACCACCATGGAAACCCTCCAGAACCTCATCGGCGGCCGATGGGAAGAGCCGGCCGGCGAAGACGTCGTCGCCGTGGTCGACCCCGCCACCGAGGAGACCCTCGCGCGGTTCGGTGTGAGCAGCGCCCACGATGTCGGCCGAGCCGTGGCCGCTGCGGGCGCGGCGCAGTCCGCGTGGGCCGCGCGCACCGTGGCGCGGCGCGTGGAACGCATCCACGCCTGGGCCGACACCATCGCCGCGCACGCCGGGGAACTGGCCGAACTGGAATGCCGGGAGATGGGCAAACCGGTCGGTATCGGTCGCTCCTTCGTCGAAGGTGCCGTGGCCGGGCTGAAGGCCGCCGCGGACCAGGCGCTCACCTACCCGTTCAGTGACTCGGTGACCGGTCCGGCGGGGGAGCGGACCGACATCGTCCGGCATCCGCTCGGCGTGACCGCCGTGATCACTCCGTGGAACTTTCCCGTCGTCATGGTGCTCGGCGCCCTCGGCCCCCTGCTCGCCGCCGGGAACACCGTCGTGGTCAAGCCCTCCGAGCGATCCCCGCTCTCCACGGTGCGGCTCTTCGAACTGGCCGCCTCGCTGCCCGCGGGAGTCCTGAACCTGGTCCTCGGCGACGGCCGCACCGGCGCGGCGCTGACGGAACACGACGAGGTACAGCTCGTCCACTTCACCGGCTCGGTCGGGGCCGGTCGCGCCGTCGGAACGGCGACCGGGCACCGTCTGAGCCGCTGCCTGCTCGAACTCGGCGGAAAGGACGCCGTCGTGATCGACGCCGGAGTCGATCCGGTGGCCACCGCGCAGGCCGTCGCGTTCGGCGCGTTCATCAACACCGGCCAGATCTGCACCTCCATGGAGCGGATCTACGTCCATGAGCGGATCGCGGACGAGTTCGTCGAGGCACTCGTCGCCACGGCGGGCACCTTCACCATCGGCGACGGTCGCGACCCCGCCACGGTCCTCGGTCCCCTCGTCGACGCCCGGCAGCGCGACACCGTCCGACGCCATGTCGAGGACGCCGTCGACAAGGGCGCCACCGTGCGAACGGGCGGGGCCGTACCGGAGCGCCCCGGCTACTTCTACCCGGCGACCGTGCTCACCGGCGTCGACGACTCCATGCTCGTGATGACCGAGGAGACCTTCGGCCCCGTGGCGCCCGTCACCGTCGTGTCCAGCTTCGAGGAGGGGCTCACCCGCGCGGCTGCCTCCCGCTACGGACTCGCCGCCACCGTGTACACCGACGACCCCGAGCACATCGAGGCGGCCGCACGTCTGCCCGTCGGCGTCGTCTGGGTCAACCAGTGGCAGGGCGGCGGCCCCGAGCGACTGTACGAACCCGCCCGCGACAGCGGCATGGGCGCCACCGGAGCCCGGGCCGCCTACGACGCGGCGACCCGGCCCGCCGCCGTGCACGTCGCCGCCCCGGCGGCCGCCCGGTGAGCGCCGCCAAGGAAGCCGCGGCACGCAACATCCGTGCCGCGGCGGACGAACTGATCGCCCTGTCCCACCGGATCCACGCTCACCCCGAGCTCGCCTTCGAGGAACATCTCGCCAGCCGCTGGGTCGCCGACGCCCTGAGCGGCGCGGGGTTCGAGGTCCGGCACGGATACTGCGATCTGCCGACCGCCGTGGAAGCGACGATCGGCACCGGGCCGACCCACATCGCGATCTGCGCGGAGTACGACGCCCTGCCCGACATCGGACACGCCTGCGGCCACAACATCATCGCCGCCGCGGCCGTCGGCGCGGGCATCGGACTCGCCCCCTTGGCGGACGAACTCGGCCTGACCGTACGGGTATTGGGCACTCCCGCCGAGGAAGGCGGCGGAGGCAAGGTGCTGATGCTGGAAAGGGGTGCCTTCGACGGCGTGCACGCGGCCATGATGGTTCATCCCGCTGCGGTCGAGATGGCGGCGATGCCCGGCCTGGCCGTCACCCAGTTCGACGTGACCTACGAGGGCAAGGCGGCACACGCCGGTGCCTACCCCGAGCTCGGCGTCAACGCGGCGGACGCGATGACCGTCGCCCAGGTGGCCATCGGGCTGCTGCGCCAGCAGACCACCGCCGCCGATCGCATCCATGGCATCGTCACCCACGCCGGATCCGCCGCCAACGTCATCCCCGAGGCCGGTCGCGGCCACTGGATCGTGCGCAGCGACAACCTGAACGCCCTGCGGCCGTTGGCCGAGCGGGTGCACCGCTGCTTCGAGGCGGGCGCGCTGGCCACCGGCTGCGACCTGTCCATCACGCCGGTCGGCCCCGACTACGCCGACCTGCGACCGGACCGGGCCCTGCTGGACCTGTGGGTCGCCAACGCGACGGCGCTCGGCCGCCACTTCCCCGACCTGCCGAACAGCGTCGCGGGCGCCGCCACCGACATGGGAAACGTGTCCCACGTCGTGCCCACCATCCACCCCATGCTGGGACTCGACTGCGGCCCCGCGGTCAACCACCAGCCGGAATTCACCGCCGCGTGCGTCACACAGGCAGCGGACCTGGCCGTACTCGACGGGGCGACCGGCATGGCCTGGACGGCCATCGACGTGGCCGCCGGGGCCGGACGGCGTACGGACAATTGAGTGACGTCGACGCCGTCCGGCGGTGAGACGACCGCACCGGACTCCGGCCCCGGCCGTGGTCATGCAACCCGGCGGTCCCCGCGTCGGCCCGCCGGCGACGGGACCGTCACCTCGTCCTGCACTTCGTCCAGGAAACCCTCGGGGTAGGCAGGGGCCACGAACAAGTCCTGCCACTGCGGCTTCGGCCCGGCCGGGGCACGTCTGGTCACCGTCTCGACCCGCTGCTGCTGAACCATCTCGCGCACGTCCTACCTCACTCACCCACGAATACGACCGCCGCAGAATCACACACGCGGCGCACGGCTGCACGGCAGCCCCACTAAGAGTGTCCTGTCGCGCCCCAGAACTAACATCCCCACCCTGCCCAACGCACCCGACTTTCCACGGAACCCATCGGCGCACGGGTGTGTTCGCGAGAACGTCCCGCTGTCAGAGGCAGTAAGGTCGCGTTCCTGGCCGATCGAGGACCTCTCCAGGGCAGGCACCGCCGACCATACGGACACGCACGCCGAAGGAAGAGAGCAAGTGCCCGACAGGACCATCGAGTTCGGCAAGTTCGGGGCCCGCGGCATCAGGGGCCACGAGGCCGCCGCCCGCCGGCTCGACCAGCTCGCCGGATTCATCGCCACCCCGGTCGCCCAGCGCCGCGGCATGCTGGCCCGTCTGCACTACCTCACCCGCTCCGACCGGGCGAAGACAGCCGCCCGCGCCGCCGGCCTGAACGTCACCGACCGCACCCTGAAGCGCTGGGCCGCGGGCAAGTCCGCCCCGTCGAAGAAGAGCCTGGCGCAGCTGGACGCCGCCTACCGGCAGGTGCGGCGCCAGAACGTCGCCCGCCACCTACTGCAGCGCCTCCACCGGGACGGCCGCGGCACCCGGGTGGAGTTCCACCCGCTCAATCAGTCCCAGGTGACCCGCCCCCACGTGCGAGAGGTCTCCTTCCGGACCCTGAACGTGAGGAACTGGGACGCGATGATCAGCGCATGGACGGCCGATGACGACGAGGCCATGGACACCGCCTGGTTCAGCGGCATCACGGCCGACCTGGGCTCGGACTACGGCGCCTACGAATACGTGATGAACATCGGCTTCGCCGCCTGACCACACCCTCGTGCCGACGACGCCGAGCTGTACGGCAGCCTCCCGCGCTGCGATGATCGCCGATCATGCGACAAGAAGAACTGGGGCCTCTCGAAAGCCAGTTGTGGAACTCCTATGCGCAGGGCCGCCCCGTGGAGTTGCGCCCCGCGCCGCAGTCGGGGGCGCGGCCCACTGTTCGCGCCGAGTTCCTCATGGCTTTGCTTCTGGGGGACGGCCCCGAGCTCGGCCCGGGCGAACGTCCCGCACTTCGGCTCAGCGGTGCGTCCGTCACCGGCACGCTGGACCTGCAGTTCGCCGACCTGCGCGCACCCGTGATCCTGGCTGACTGCCACTTCGCACAAGCCCCCGTCCTGCGCGGTGCCGAGTTCCGCGAAATCGCCTTCACCGGGTGCGTGCTGCCCGGACTGACCGCTGACACGGCGGTGGTCCGCGGTCGACTCGTCCTCTCGCACTGCCGGTTGTCCGGCCCTGTGGTTCTCACCCGTGCCGAGATCCACAGCGACCTGGATCTGACGCACAGCGTGATCACCGCCCCGGACAGCGAGGCGGTGTCCGCCGTGGGCCTGGTCACGGGCGGAGATGTGTTGTGCACGAGCCTGACCGTCAACGGGAGTATGCGGCTCACCGGCGCCTCCATATCGGGCGAGTTCGACCTGGAGGGCGCACACCTGCATCACCCGGGCCGCACCGCCCTCGACGCCTACCACATCCGGATCTCGGAGGACTTCACCTTTCACCCCGGCTTCAGCGCCGAGGGACAGATCATCCTCTCGGGCGCCGATGTGGGCGCGGCCATCGGCTTCTGCGGCGCTCGGCTGCACCACCCCGGCGGCGTCGCCCTCGAAGCCGTGGACGTCACCGTCAGCCGCAACTTCGACCTCGGTGCGGGTCTCACGGTGGACGGCGGCATCAAGCTCGACGGCACCCGCATCGGGACCCGCCTCAGTTTCCAGGACGCGGCCGTCTCCCGTCCCGGCGGCACCGCACTGTCGCTGCGCCTGTCGCAGGCCCGCGAAACCGACCTGCGCACGCGGAAACCCGTCGACGGCGTGGTCGACGCCGGAAACGCCCAGTTGGGCGTGGTCTACGATGCCCCGGACACCTGGCCCGCGCGGCTTCGGCTGTCCGACGCGGCCTACGACGCTCTCGCCACGCCCCTCACGGCCGGTGAACGCCTCCGCTGGATCCGGCGAGGCACCGGGGGCTACCACCCGCAGCCCTACGAACAACTCGCGGCCGTCTACAGGGGGCTGGGGCATGAGGACGAAGCCCGTACCGTGCTGCTGGCCAAGCAACGGCATCGCCGTTCCGGTCTTCCCCGGCACGCGCGCGTGTGGGGATACGTTCAGGACGCCACCGTCGGCTACGGCTACAGGCCCGCTCGCGCCGCCCTGTGGATCATGGCGCTCCTCGCCATCGGAGCGGGCGTCTTCGCCGCGCATCCTCCTGTTCCGCTGGAGGCGACCAAAGCACCTCCGTTCAACCCGGTGTTCTATACACTCGATCTCCTCCTTCCCATCATCGGATTCGGACAGAAGGCCGCCTTCGCGCCGCACGGGGCCGGACAGTTCCTCGCCTACGCGCTGATCACCGCCGGATGGATCCTGGCCACCACCGTCACCGCAGGGGTGTCCAGAGCTCTCAGCCGCCAGTAGCCCATCTCACGTCTCCTGGGCGACGGTCACCGGGCCGCATGTCTGGTTAGGATCCGGGGCTTATGAGCGAGATACGTGTGTGGGCGCAGGCGCGGTCGATGGACAGAACCCTCTTCGCGGTCGTCGGGGTCGCCGATCTGCTCCTGTGCTGTGTGCTGCTCCTGATGTCCGTCGGGGTGGTCGGTCCCGAGCCGACCACGAGGGCGGAGGAAACGTCGGCGTGGCACTCCGCTGCGGGGCTGTACCTGGGATGGCTCGTCATCGGGGCCGTCCTCTTCCTCGCGCTGCGGATGACACGCTCCCTGCTCGCGCATGTCGCGATGATGATCCTGTCGCCGGTCCTGGCCTTCCTGCTGATCCTTTCCTTGCCCGCCCTCAGCTGAACCGAAGCCACGAGCGACCGGCCCGCACTCGGCAACGGCCGGAACCACCTGTGGGGCCGCACCGTCCTGGTGCGGCCCCACAGTGAGCGAGGGTGGAGAGAGGGTGGACGCTACTTCTTCAGTGCCTCGGCGAACTGAGGAACGACCTTGTCCAGGGCGTAGTTGACCGAGAGGATCGAGTCGGTGGCGAAGGCGTTGGCCGAAGCGGACTTGAGTCCGAACACCACATCGTGGCCGGCCTGGACCGCCGGGATCTTCTTGTACAGCGCGTCGTTCTTGATCTCGGCCGCCGACGTCTCGATGGGCTCCATGATCATCAGGTCCGCGTCGAGGTCGCCGACGTTCTCCCGGGCGACGCTGACGAAGAAGCCCTTGCCGCCCTGCTTCTCGACCCAGGGGTTGTTCTTGAACCCGAGCCGCTCCAGGAAGTCCACCCGGCCGCTGCCCTCGACGTAGGCGTTGAAGCCCTCGCCGCTGAGCGAGCCGGACGTCACCGTCTTGTTCTTGAACTCGGGGTGGGCCTCGACCGCGGCGGCGAACTTGTCCTTGGTCTTCGCGATGAGCTGCTGCCCCTTGTCGTGCAGGCCCAGCGCGTCGGCGACCATCTCCGTCTGGTCCTGCCAGTCGGTCAGGTACTGATCGCCGCCCTTGGGCACACCGACCGTGGGCGCGATCTTGCTGAGCGTGTCGTAGCGCTTCTGGTCGCCGCTGGACTTCGTGTCGAGGATCAGGTCCGGCTGCAGCGCCGCGATCTTCTCGTACTCGGGCTCCAGCGTGCCGATCTTCTTCGGGCTCTTGTCGTACATGCCCTTCGCCCACGGCCCCACGCCGTCGCCGCCGAAGGCGAGCCAGTCACTGGCGCCGACCGGCTGTACGCCGAGCGCGAGGGCGGTCTCCGCGTCGCCCCAGCCGAGGGCCACCACGCGCTTGGGCTGCTCCTTGACGGTGACCTCGCCGAACTTGGTGCTCACCTTGGCGGGGAAGTTCCCCTTCGCCACCGATCCGGTGTCACCGCCACCGCTGGAGTCGGAGCCGGACGAGCAGCCCGCGACGACGAGAGCGGCAGCCGTGGCGAGCGCGCCGACGGCCACCCGACGGCGTGCGGGAGCGGAAGGAGAGCGGAGGGAGATCGAACGCTTGAGCATGAAGAAAGGCTAACCTAAGTAAATGGGTTCTTTCCTGCTGCCCTCTCGTGGACAGTGCGGGGTGGGCCCGGCCGGCTGGAGCGTCGAGGCGAATGCCGTCGCGGGGTGCCCGGTACCCCGCCACGGGGAGGAGAACGGTGGCGAAGAAGCGTCAGGACGAACGACGTCCCCACGGTGAGCTGGTCGCGGACGTGCTCGCGGTGCTGTGGGCGGCCGGCGGGCCGATGACCGCTCAGCAGGTGAACGAGACGCTCGGCACGGGCCTCGCACGGACGACGATGGCCACCATTCTGAGCCGGCTGTTCGAGAAGGGCACGCTGCGCCGGGTTCCGTCGGGACGGGGCTTCGCCTACGAGCCCGTGCAGGACGCTCCCGGACTCGTCGCCGGACGGATGCACCGAGAGCTGGAGAGCGAACCGCGCCGTGATCTGGTCCTGAAGCGGTTCGTGACCTCGCTGTCGCAGGACGACGAGGAGACCCTGCGACGGCTGCTCCTGGAGGCGGAGGACGAAGCGCGGTGACGTACGTACTCGTTCTCGTCGTGCTGGCGCTCGCCGTGCCGTGGGGCGGCGCGGTGCTCGCCCGGCGCCTGGCCGGGGTGCTGCCGCCGCGAGAGGCGTGCCGCGCACTGACGGCAGCGAGTGTTCTGCTGGCCGGCGGCACCGTGGTCGCCTTGATCGGACTGTTCCACGTGCCCTTCCTGGCCTCGCTGGAACACGTGTCCCTGCGCCGTGTCCTGGAAGCGTGGCCGGCCGCGGTCCCGTTCGCCGCCGCGGCCGGGCTGGTGCTGTCGGTGCAGCTGGTGCTCTTGTCGAAGCGGCTGTTCCAACAGCGTTCTTTGCTGAAGCGTGCCTGGCAGAGCGTCGGGCACGGCGGCGGAGAAGGCGACCTTCTGGTCATCGAGGAGCCCGAGGTCGATGCCTTCGCCCTGCCCGGCTACCGGGGGCGTGGTGGCCGGGTGGTGGTCACGTCCGGCACGTTGCGGACCTTGAAGCCTGCCGAGCGGGACGTGCTGATGGCGCACGAGCGTGCTCACCTGGCGGGGCGGCACCACGTGCTGTCCGCCGTCGCTGATCTCGCGGCCGTGGTGCACCCCGCGCTGCGCGGGGTGCGTTCCTCGCTCGCCTTCCATCTGGAGCGATGGGCCGACGAAGTGGCGGCCGGGACGGTGGGGGACAGGAAAACCGCTGCCGCGGCGATCGCCCGGGCCGCGCTGGCGAGGTCGTCCCGGGACGGTGCGGCGGGATATCCGCTGCTGTCGGCGGCGCGGGGACCTGTGCCCCGTCGAGTGGAGGCACTTTTGCGGCCCGCGCCGGTGCCCCCGAGCGGCCGGGCCCGGCGGACCGGAATCGTGCTGGCTCTGACGCTGGTCCTCGCGGTATCGGGCACGATGGCCCTCACCTACGGGCTGCACGAGTACGTCGAGTACGCCGCCGTCGCTGTGCGGGGCACCTGAAGAACCTGAGTCCGACCGCCCGAGGCGATGTGCCCGTGCCGAGAGCGCGCGGACCGGCGGCACCGATCAGCCGCAGACGGATCAGCGGTCCTGTCCTCGCTGCGGAGCAGGGGCGTAGCGGTGTTCGGGCCTGCCCGCGTCGCCGTAGCGCAGGGACAGCTGGAGGGAGCCGTTGTCCTGGAGGTGCCGCAGGTAGCGATGGGCGGTGGAGCGGCTGATGCCTGCCCTGGCCGCCACCTCCTGCGCCGACAGCGGGACCTGCGCCTGGTTGATGACGTGGCAGATGAGGTCCTCGGTGGGCCGGGCCCAGCCCTTGGCCGGCGGCGCCGGTGCGTCGGCGGGGGTGCGCACGGTCCCGAAGATCCGGTCGATCTGCTGCTGCCCCCGCCAGGAGCCTCCGCTGGCATCCCGCAGTGTGCGCCGCAGTTCGGCGTAGCTCTCCAGCCGTGCGCGCAGACCGTCGAAGGTGAACGGTTTGACGAGGTAGTGCAGAACGCCGTAGCGCAGGGCCGCCTCGACGATGTCGACGTCCTGCGCGGCGGTCACCATGATGACGTCGCAGCGGATGCCGCGCTGGCGCAGGCCGCGCACCAGCTCCAGGCCGCTGCGATCGGGCAGGTAGTGGTCGAGAAGCAAGAGGTCGACGTGCCGGTTGTCCAGCATCTGCATCGCCTGCAGAGCGGTGTGGGCGGTGCCCACGACACGGAAACCCGAGGTTTTGGCCACATAGGCCGCGTTGATCTCCGCGACGTGGAAGTCGTCGTCGACCACCAGGACGTCCATCACGAGACTTCTCCTGCCGGAACGGGATGCGAGGCCGCAACGGACCTCTGGGCGAGATCGGGAAAGGTGACGGTGAAGACGGCTCCTCCACCGGCCCGGGCGGCGATGCGGGCGGCGCCCCCGTACCGTTCGGCCAGGCTGCGGACCATCGCCAGGCCCAGCCCGCGGCCGCGGTGCGCCGGAGACTCCTTGGTGCTCCAGCCTTCGTCGAAGATGGTCTCGCGCAGTTCGACGGGCACGCCGGGCCCGTTGTCGCTGACCCGGGCGACGACCGTGCCCTCCTCGACGAAGACCTCGACCTCGACCTCGGGACCGACGGTCCGGGCGTCGCCCAGCACGTCGAGCGCGTTGTCGATCAGGTTGCCCAGAACGGTCACGATGTCCCGCGCGTCGATGAGCCCGGTCGGCAGGTGGGTGCGATCGGACAGCCGCAGCGCCACACCACGCTCGGAGGCGATGGCCGACTTGCCGACCAGCAGGGCCGACACCATGGGCATGCGGATGCGCTCGCCGATCTCCTCGGCCGACGCACGCCGTGCGTGGGTGAGACCGGCGACGTAGCCGCGCGCCCGGTCGGGCATGTCGAGGTCGAGGAAGCCCAGCACGGTGTGCAGGCGGTTGGCGTGCTCGTGGTCCTGTGCGCGCAGCGCGTCCAGGAGCCCCTTGATGGAGTCGAGTTCACGGCCCAGCAGTTCGACCTCGGTGCGGTCCCGCAGGGTGACGACGGATCCGCCGTCGGGGGTCGGCATGCGATTGGCGATCAGGACCCGGTTCTCCCGGACGGTCAGCAGATCCCGGCCCGTGACGTGCCCGGTGATGACGTCCCGGGAGTGCCCCGGCGGGAGCACGTCCTTGAGGTCGCGGCCCTCCGCGTCGGTCTCGAGGGCGAGAAGGCGGGCGGCCTCGTCATTGACCAGCCGGACCCGCTCGTTCTCGTCCAGCGCGATGACCCCTTCGCGTACGGCGTGCAGCATCGCCTCGCGTTCGGACAGCAGGGCCGAGATGTCGGCCACCGAGACCCCGTGGGTGCGCTTGCGCAGGATGCGGGCCACGAGGAAGGCGGCACCGGCGCCGAAGGCGAGCGCGGTCCCCGCGTAGCGCAGCAGCCCGGGCAGCGCGGCCAGCAGGCTCTCCTGAACGCCGGAGTAGGCGATACCGACCGAGACCGCACCGATCACCGCACCGCCGGCGTCGCGCAGCGGCACCTTCGCGCGCGCCGAGGTGCCGAGGGTCCCGCGGTCTATCTCCAGCACGACGTGCCCGTGCAGCGGGATCGACGGATCGGTCGACACCCGGTGCCCCACCGACGACGCGTCGGTGTGCGACCAGCGGATCCCGCGCAGATCCATCACCACGACGTACAGGGCGCCCGTGGCCCGCCGGGTGCGCTCGGCCTGCCGCTGCACCGGCCCACCCGGGTCGGGGCCGCTCGTCAGCAGACCGGCGGCGATGTCCGGGTCGGCCGCGGTGGTCTGCGCGATGGCCAGGGCCTGGTGCTCGGCCTGATCGTCCAGCTGCGTCCGCAACGGCTGCAGGAACAACCCGGTCAGGAGCAGCAGCACCCCTGTGGTGATCAGGAGCTGCGCGATCAGCACCTGTGCGAACACCTGCCGCGGCCAGCCGATGCGCAAGCGCGCCACGTCGATACCTGCTTTCGGGAACTCTCCCGCGCGATCAGACGTCTCGCCGGGGTGAACGCACCGTAGTCGCAGGTGTTTCGGCCGGGGAAGAGCCTGGACAGCCGCACACGCCGAAGGCGTCGGCACAATGAGCACAATGCTGTTTATGGGAACAACCAGCAGTTGCCGGCGAAAACTTCCCAGCCCGTCGAGGCGTTCGTAGCGTTCCGCGGCATGACAAGCCCATCGAGTCCGGCCATCGAACTGCGCGGTGTCCGCAAGGCGTTCCGCACCCCGTCCGGTGCCTCCCACACCGCCGTCCACGATCTCGACATGACCGTCCAGCAGGGCGAGTTCGTCGCCGTCGTCGGTCCCACGGGATGCGGGAAGTCCACGACGCTCACCCTCGTCAGCGGCCTCGAGGAGCCGACCGAGGGGGAGGTGCTGCTGTCCGGGTCACCGGTGCGCGGCATCGACGAGAGGGTCGGTTTCGTCTTCCAGCAGGACGCGACGTTCCCCTGGCGCACGGTGCTGTCCAACGTCATGGCCGGCCCCCGCTTCCGCGGCGTACCCAAGGACGAGGCCAGGGACAGGGCGCGCGAATGGCTCTCCCGGGTCGGGCTGAGCGCCTTCGAGGACCGCTACCCCCACCAACTGTCCGGCGGGCAGCGCAAGCGCGTCGCCCTGGCCTCCACCTTTGTCAACGACCCCTCCATCCTGCTCATGGACGAGCCGTTCTCCGCGCTCGACGTGCAGACCCGCGCCCTGATGTCCGACGAGTTGATGGAGCTGTGGGCCGGCACCGGATCCTCCGTCGTGTTCGTCACGCACGACCTGGAGGAGTCCATCGCGCTGGCCGACAAGGTCGTCGTCATGACCGCGGGACCGGCCACGGTCAAGGAGGTCTTCACCATCGACCTCCCGCGGCCCCGCCGCGTCGAGTCGGTCCGGCTGGAGCCCCGCTTCATCGAGATCTACCGCGAGATCTGGCAGTCCCTGGGCGAGGAAGTCCGCATCACCCGTGAAAGGGGTGCGCAGAATGTCGCCTGACACCACCACAGGCCCGGCCGTCGACATGGGCAAGGCCGCCGCCGGACCCGGGAACGACACCAGGTCCGCCCGCTCCCAGGAGCGGGCCCGCGCCGCACGCCGCCGCCGCGGCCTCGTTCTGCTGTCCCGTGCCGCCGTCCTCGTGTTCGTCCTCGGGGTGTGGGAATGGTTCTCCCGCGCCGGGATCATCGACCCGTTCAACTTCTCGATGCCCTCGAAGATCTGGGACCAGATCCAGCAGTGGGCGCTGCACGGCACCCCGCAGGGATCCCTGCTCGAACAGATCTGGTACACGCTCTACGAGGCCCTGCTCGGCTGGGTGATCGGCGTCATCGCCGGAGTCGTCCTCGGGATCGCGCTCGGCCGGATCCGCTTCCTGGCCGATGTGATGGGCCCGTACATCAAGGTGCTCAACGCCCTGCCGCGCATCGTCCTCGCGCCCATCTTCCTCATCTGGTTCGGACTCGGACCGGCGTCGAAGGTGGCCTCCGCGGTCGTCCTCGTCTTCTTCCCCGTCTTCTTCAACGCCTTCCAGGGCGCCCGCGAAGTGGACCGGCACCTCATCGACAACGCCCGTATCCTCGGCGCGCGCGACCGCCAGGTCACCTTCCAGGTCGTCATCCCCGCCGCCACGTCGTGGATCTTCACCAGCCTCCACGTCAGTTTCGGGTTCGCCCTCATCGGCGCCATCGTCGGCGAGTACATCGGCGCGACCAAAGGCATCGGCCTGCTCGTCTCCGCCTCGCAGGGCACCTTCAACTCCGCCGGTGTCTACGCGGCCATGGTCATCCTCGCCGTCGTCGCGCTGCTCGCCGAGGGCCTGCTCACCTTCCTCGAGAACAAGCTCTTCCGCTGGAAGCCCAGCGGCGACGCAGCCCGCTGACCCTCACCCCTCCGCACACCCCCGCCTCCCCAGGAGCCGCACATGTCCCGCCGCACCCTGACCACCAAACTGACCACCGCCACGGCCGCGCTCGCCGTGCTCGCGGCTCTCGGCGGCTGCGCCGACGAGGTCTCCTCCCACTCCTCGGACAGCGGCGGCTCGGGAGGCAAGGGCCCGAAGGTGAAGGTGATGGTGGGCGGTATCGACAAGGTCATCTACCTGCCCGCGATGCTGGCCCAGCGCCTCGGCTACTTCAAGGACGAGGGCGTCAACGTCGAGCTGCTCAGCGAGCCCGCCGGCATCGACGCCACGACCTCGCTCGTCGCCGGGAACGTCCAGGGCGTCGTCGGCTTCTACGACCACACCCTCGACCTGCAGACCAAGGGCAAGCAGGTCGAGTCCGTGGTCCAGCTCGCCCAGACCCCCGGCGAGGTCGAGATCGTCTCCAACAAGGCCGCCGACAGCCTGAAGTCGCCCAAGGACTTCGCGGGCAAGAAGCTGGGCGTCACCGGCCTCGGCTCGTCCACCGACTTCCTCACCAAGTACCTGGGCGTGCACGACGGGGTGTCCACCGACAAGTTCACCAACGTCGCGGTCGGCGCGGGGCAGACCTTCATCTCCGCCCTCGAGAAGGGCTCCATCGACGGCGGGATGACCACCGATCCGACGGTCGCCCAGATCCTCGACAAGAAGATCGGCAAGGTCCTGGTCGACATGCGCACACCGGAAGGATCCCAGCAGGCGCTCGGCGGCCTGTACCCGTCGTCGAGCCTGTACATGAACACGGACTGGGTGAACTCCCACAAGGAGACCGTGCAGAAGCTCGCCAACGCCTTCGTGCGCACCCTGAAATGGATGTCGTCGCACAGCGCCAAGGAGATCGCGGCGAAGATGCCGTCGGACTACGCGCAGGGCGGCGAGGGCCTGTACGCGAAGGCGATCGACAGCACACTGCCGATGTTCACGAAGGACGGCAAGATGCCGGCCGACGGGCCGGCGACGGTGCAGCGGGTGCTCAAGTCCTTCAACCCGAACCTGAAGAACGCCACCATCGACCTGAAGAAGACGTACACGAGCGAGTTCACCGACCGGACCGGCTGAGCCGACATCGGGCGGTGCGGGTCGAGACGCTGGTGGCGACGGCCGTTCGGTCCGCTGGAACAGAGTCCCGGAGACCGTCGTCTACTTCTGGATCATCAAGGTCTTCTGCACGACCGTGGGCGAGACGGCGGAGATCCTGAGCTCCGCCCGGTCGGCAGACGGCTTTGATCGCGCCCGCTCGTCTACTATCATGTAGACGCTGTTGGTGTGATGGCCGCACCGGGAGTGAGCCGACGGGACACCGCCCTGGCTCGCCCGCCCGAACGCGCACCTGGCATCGATCGGACCCCGGCGCCGAAGGATCACCGCATGTACAGGTCCCCCGAGCGAGTGGTTGAGCTCATCCGGCGGGAGCACGCGGCTGACCCGGGCCTCTCCCTGTCCGGCCTCGCTCAACGCCACCGCGTCTCGCGCGCCGTCGTCCGGGCGGCCCTCGACCTGACGGCCGAGCCGACGCTCCCGCCTGCGCAACGGCCCCGACCGCTTCTCCTCGATCCGGTCAGCCATCTCATCGACGACATGCTGCGACAGGAGATCGAGAGCGGGGCACGGCTGTCGAACCAGCGGATCCTCCAGCGTCTCGCGAGCGAGGCAGGGTTCGAAGCGGCATCACTGTCGACCCTGCGCAACTACGTGCACCGCCGCCGCCCGCAGCTCCAGGCGGAGACCGACGGCCACGATGCGGGGCCGGACCGGGGAGAGGGCCGACCGGCGCCCTCATCGTGTTGACCGCTCCCGGCAGGCGATGCTGGAGTCGGCACGTGGACAGCATCCCCGCCAACCGGCGGCTCTGGAACAGAATCAGCAGCGCCTACCAGCACGAGCACGACCCGCAGATCGGCGCCGCACCCCGACTGTGGGGCATGTACTCCATCCCCGACGCGCGCCTGCACGCCTTGGGGGACGTCACCGGCAAGCGCGTCCTCGAACTCGGCTGCGGCGCCGGCCAGTGGTCCAGGGTGCTCGCCGCCGAGGGCGCCACCGTGATCGGGCTCGACCTGTCCGAAGCCCAACTCGCGGCGGCGGCAGGTGAGATGGGGGAGGCGCGCTACCCGCTGGTGCAAGGCGCCGCCGAACAACTCCCCTTCGCCGCCGACAGCTTCGACCTGGTGTTCTGCGACTTCGGCGGGCTCAGCTGGGCGCCCCCGCACCTGGCCGTCCCGCAGGCCGCACGCGTCCTGCGCCGGGGCGGGCGCCTGGTGTTCAACGTCGCCAGCCCCTGGTTCGAAGCCTGCTACGACGAAGCCGCCGGCCGCGTGACCACGACGCTGCAGCAGGACTACTTCGGGCTGAACACCATCGCCGAGGGCGACGGCGCGACCAGCTATCAGCTCACCTACGGCGACTGGATCAAGGTCCTGCGCGGCGCGGGTCTGATCATCGACGACCTCATCGAGCCGCGGCCCGATCGCGGAACACCCAACGGCTACAACGAAACCGACCCACCCGACTGGGCACACCGCTGGCCGGCGGAACTGCTCTGGGTCACCCACAAACCGTAGCCTCCGCCGCGCCGAGAACGCAGTCGGACAAGACCTATGCTGGGATCTTCGCTCCTGATCACCGGCACCCCGTCGAGGAAGTTCAGTTGACTCCGCATTCCCTTGCGTTCTACGTGCATGTGGTCGCTTCCGGCACGGTGCTCGGCGCCAAACCGACGGACGGTCCCGACCGGGTGACCGCGATCCTGGGTTCCGACTTCGCCGAGGGTTCCCTCGACGGCCACAGCATGTGGCGGGACTACGGAATGGCTGAGTTTCACTGGACTCGGGAGACACCGGACCATCCCTGGAAGGGGCACCACTTCACGTTGCAGGTGCACCGACTGCCCTACGGCGGCGGCAGCATCGTCAACCAGGCGATCCGCGACCGCTACGGGCGCTTCGACCGTCACCTCCGGTTCGACAAACTGGAGCGACTGCTGGAGAAGCGCGGTGTGGTCCTGGAAGATGCCCCCGATATGAACGCTCCGGCCTTCACACGCCATTGGCAGCCCGCTTCGCAGGTGTCCGTGATGACGTTCCGGGCTCACCCCGAGTGGCGACAGCGTCGGCGCGGCGACGACCGTATCGGAGATGTGTACTCCATTCAGTCATCGGTGAGTGCCGAAGGAGTCGCGCGGGACAGGGAGCGTTATGGTGCACAGGGCCGCAGGAGCCCGACAGTGGGGGCGGGTTCGTGAGTCGTGCTGCCGCCGTGGCCGCCGCCTTCGAGATCGACGAGTGGGCGGGGGACCTCACGCCACAGGACGAGGACATCGAGCAAGCCGCGTTCTTTCCCCTGCCCGAAGCCAACGGGACCATATCGTCGGCTACTTGAGCGGTGCCGTCGCGCCGGGGACCACCTGGCTGTTCCGCAACCGAGGCAAGGAGCAGACGCTCGTCGCCCGCTGGTGACGCCGGACGACGACCACCACATGAAGTGGACGATCGACAGCGGAGAACTAGTATCCCGGTCCGACCGTCGGGTGTGAGGCCAGAGCGCGCGCCGCGAAGCGCAGTTGGGACGTCCATGCCTCCTCGTCGAGGCCCAGCGTGTATGCGGTGCAGCAGGCACATGTCCGAAGCAGTGCCACGAAAGCATGCTCTTCCGCGGTAGCGGCCTCCATCTCCCACCACGTGTCGGATGCCAGCTCGGTGAGGGCCACGTCCCCGGCGGCGAATCCGGTGGCCAGCCTGTGGAGCGCGTAGCGCCGGGCCAGAGCGGGATCGGGCAAGGCGATTCCCAGCTCCGTGAGCGCCTGCTCGAAGGCGTCGCGGATGTCCTGGGAGTCCGCCCTGCGCGACAGTCCGGCGAGCTCACGCAGTGTCGGAGTGTCCACCCCTGCGGCGAGCGCCTCGGCAGCGGTCATCGGCAGGTCCTCCAGACACACCTCATCTACCGGATAGAGCCACGCTGCCTCTTCCAGCTCTTCCAGTGACATCTGAACTCGGTGTACGGGGGCGCCCGGATCGAGCGCGTCGTCTCCTGCTGCCATGGTTCATACGATGCCAGCGCCGTGTGATCACGCGCCAAGCAATTCCGTCCGCTCCAGTCCAGATGCCAGGTGGACTGCCGCGCCCCCGCGCCCCGCGCAGTAGCGGACTTCGGCTTCACGCATGCTCACGGCATCGACACGGCACTATGGTGAAGAGGTGACCTCTCCCCGGGAACATGCATCGCCACTGCTGACCGAACCTGACCGTGAGACAGCTGTGCAGCGTCTGCAGGAGGCGTACGCCGAGGAGCGCATCTCACGCGAGGAGATGGACGAAGGCCTCGGCCACGTCCTTACCGCCAAGACGCGCAGCGAACTGGAGTCGGCTCTGGCATCGCTGCCGGATGAGCCCCCGGGCGCCACCGCAACGATCGCCGCCGCCGGTGGACGCATCGTGCGGCGCGGCATGTGGCGGGTACCTCGAAACCTCACGGTCGCATCGGCGTTCGGACGGGTTCACCTGGACCTGTCCCGGGCGGTCTTCGAGCATCCGGTCGTCGACATCGAACTGCAAGTGGGCACCGGCAGGGCCAGGATCACGGTGCCTCGCGACGCCGTCGTCGACGTCGAGGATCTGCACACGGGGTGGAAGGACCTGCGCTACAGGCCCGGGCGAGGCTCCCGCTCCGGCGGACCGACCATCAGGATCACTGGGACCATGGGATTCGGGCGCCTGAAAATCCGTCACGCCCGGCGCTGAGGCCGAGTGCGGCACCTCGTCCCGGTCGGTCGCGGACGGCGCAGCGCCGCCTCGAGTACTCGATGATCACCCGTGTCCGGGCGCGCGGGGTGTCCGGGGCAGTGGCTGATGCCAGTCGCCGAGTGTCGAGAGGAGAAAGTGGCGGATCAGCGTGCGGAGTTCGTCCCACACCGGTTCTGTGGCCAAGGAGTCGGCCCAGAGACCGACCCGGGAGGCGGCATCGATCTCGCCGACGCGACGGCTCACGGCCCGAAGATCGCCCAGATCCTTGGACTCGAAGACCCCACGCTCCGCCAGTCCTTCGGAGATGCGGCAGAGGAGCTCCACCTCTTCGAAGACGTCCTTCGTCTCCACCTCCTGCTCTCCCAGCCAGGCAAGCTGATCACGGATGTCGGCTGCGAGAAGGGCCATCCAACGCAGCGTCCAGGCTCGAAGCTGCACGTCGCCCAGATCGTTCATGCACGCATGATCGCACCTGGCACATCGAGTCCGCAGGACAGGTGGGCGCTACGGTCCATGCGGTCGACACACGTGTGCGGGGCTGTAACGTGCACGTCTGCACGTCTGCACGTCTGCACGTCTGCACGTCGGCGAATTCCCCTGGGCGTCGGGCACGGCCTGTGCCGTGACCCACGCCCAGTCATCTCCTGTGCTTCGGGCCGAAGATCAGCTCTGCTCGGGGCGTTCGATGGATACCTTGGGCAGTGTCCGGGCCAGCCGTGCGGGCAGCCACCAGGCCCACTTGCCGAGCATCTGCAGGACGGCGGGCACGATCAGGCAGCGGATGACCACGGCGTCGAGCAGGATGGCGACGGCCAGGCCGAGGCCGAACTGCTGGAGCATGCGGTCGGAGCTGAGGACGAACGCTCCGAAGACGAACATCATGATGGCCGCGGCGGCGGTGATGACCTTGCCGGTGGCGGCGAGCCCTTCGCGCACCGACTGCGCCGGGTCACGGGTGCGGATCCACTCTTCGTGGATGCGGGAGACGAGGAAGACCTCGTAGTCCATCGACAGCCCGAAGACGATCGCGAAGATCAGAGCTGGGATGAAGGCTTCGACAGGGCCGGGCTGGACGCCGAGCCAGCCGTGCTGGAACACCAGGGTGATCACGCCGAGCGCGGCGGAGATCGACAGCAGGTTCAGGACGGCTGCCTTGACGGGGATCCAGAGGGACCGGAAGACCAGGAGGAGCAGGAGCGAGGAGACGCCGACGACGACGGCGACGAACAGGGGCAGCCGGTCGGCGAGTGTCTCGGAGACGTCCTGGGATGCGGCGGTGGCACCGCCGACCAGCACCTCGGCGCCGGTGGTGTGTTCCAGGGGCGGGGCCACGTCGTCGCGCAGGCGGTGGACGAGGTCCACGGTGCCCTTGGCCTGGGGAGAGGTCGTCGGGTAGACGAAGACGGTGGACAGGTCACCGTCCCGTGAGGGCATCGCCGGGCCGGCCGCGGCGATCCCTTCGGTGGCGGCGAGCTTGGCCCGGACGAGTTCGCCGGCGTCCTGGTCGCCCTTGACCAGGACGATGAGCGGACCGTTGAAGCCGGGCCCGAACCCTTCGGCGAGCAGGTCGTAGGCGTGGCGGGACGTGGTGTTCTCGGGGTCGTTGCCGGAGTCGGCGAAGCCCAGGCGCATGCCCAGGGCCGGCGCGGAAAGGGCCAGGAGCGCGATGACGCCCACCAGCAGGGTCGGGATCGGGCGCCGCTGCACGGCCCGTGCCATCGCCCGCCATCGGTGTCCTTCGGCCTTGCCCCTGCTCGTGGACTTGGCCTGCTGTTGGAGCACTTGGCGCTGGATCCGTGCGCCGAACAGGGCGAGAAGCGCGGGCAGCAGAACGAGAGAGGCGGCCATGGTGACCAGGACGGTGACGGCCACCGCGAGGGCGATGCCCTGCAGGGAACCGAGCCCGAGAGCGACCAGGCCCAGAAGGGCGACGATGACCGTGCATCCGGCGAAGAAGACCGTGCGTCCGGCGGCGTCGAGGGCCTTGCGCCCGGCCTCCGCGGGCTCGATCCCGGCCAGGAGTTCATGGCGGTAGCGGTAGAAGATCAGCAGGGCGTAGTCGACGCCGACGCCCAGGCCGACGAGCATCAGGATCGGCGGGGTGAAGTCGGCGACGGTGAAGACGTGCGAGGCGAGGGCGATCAGGCCGACGGCTCCGCCGACCGCGAAGAGCGCGGTGATCAGCGGCAGTGAGGCCGCCAGCAGCGAGCCGAACAGCAGGACCAGGATGACCAACGCGGCGACGATCCCGGCGAGTTCGGCGGTCGGTCCCGACTGGTCCTCGGCGTTGCGCGCCGCCTCGCCACCCACCTCGACCTGAAGGTGGTCGGTGGCGATGCGCTGCGCTGCGTCGATGACCCGGGCGACGTACTCCTTGGGGACCTCCTCGGTCTTTCCGTCCAGCGTGACGGTCGCGTAGGCGATCGTGCCGTCCTCGGAGACCGCCGAGGCATCGGCGAAGGGGCTGCGCACGTCGGCGACCCCGGCCATCCGCCCGACCTCGGCCAGCATCGGCTCGACGCTCGCCTTGTCTCTCTTGACACCCGCGGTGTCCTTGAAGACGATCTCGACGCTGTCGCCGGCCTGGTCACTGCCGTGCCGCTTGAACAGGTCGGTGGCCGTCTGGGAATCGGTGCCCGGCAGCGAGAAGTCGTTCTTGTACGCGGAGCCGGTCACGGTGGAACCCAGTGTGATGGCGGCCAGGACCGCCACCCACAGGGCGAGGGCCGCCCAGCGGTGACGTTGTGCCCAGCCTGCCAGGGCGCCGAACCGGCCGACCGGCGCGGACGTGTCGGCCCTCGGCGGGGGCGGGGCGAGGGGCGCGGCGGAGCCGCGGGGGGAAGACATGTGCCTACCTCGGATTCGAGCGAGTGTGAGCTGGAGCCAGCGCCACGCCCACGACCGCCCCGGCGAGCGCGGCGACACCGAGTGCGAGACCGGCGAACACACCCGTGACCGCGAAAGAGAACGTTCCCGCGGCGGTGAGCAGGAGAATCCCGGCAGCGGCACCCACGAGCGCACCGACGACAGCGGCGCTGATCCGAGGAGAGACGTAGGACGACGACATGCCCTCGATCGTGCTGGCGGAGCCGGGGTGCGTGCGTCCGCCCACGGCTGACAGTCGGCCAGGGCGGACGTACACCAGCGGATGTACGTCTCGGCCGTCGCGTACTCCGCCAGCAGGCACCCTCACCGCAAACAGGGACATATGACACCGGGTGGCGTGGCGCTCCAGGCAGAATGAAGCGGTGCCCCACTTCTGTGTCTCCCGCCTCCGCCTGCCCACCGGCGCACGTGCCGACCTGGCGCTCGCCGGACTGGTCCTGGTACTGGCCGGGGTGGCCGAGGGGCAACGCCTCGGCTCGGACGGGGACACGAACACCTCGGTGATCGGCTCCTGGTTCCTGGCCGCGGCCGTGTGCGCGGCACTGCCGCTGCGCCGCCGCCACCCGGTGGCGGTGGGCTGGTTCACCGTGGCCGGGACGGGCGTCTACTACCTGCTGAGCACCGTCGACGGCCCACTCGTACTGATCCCGATCGCCGCCCTGTACGCCCTGGCTGCGCGGGGGCGGATCCGGGTGTCGGTGGCCATGGCCGCCGTCATGGTCATCGGTGTGGGTACGGGAGCACTCGTCGGTACCGGCGACGTCACCGGTACGGCGGTCTTCATGCTGGCCGGCTGGCTGGTCGCGGTGGTGACGTTGGGCGCCATGCGCCACGGCCGCGTCGCCTACGCCGAGGAGCAGGCCAGGCTGCGCGCCACGCGGGAGCGACTGCGTATCGCCCGCGAACTCCACGATGTCATCGGCCACACCATGTCGATGATCCACGTACAGGCTTCCTCGACCCTCCACCGGCTGCCGAAGAACCCGGACCTGGCGGAGGAAGCGCTGACCGCCATCAAGCAGAGCAGCAAGGACGGACTGCACGAACTGCGCGCCACGCTCGGTGTGCTGCGGCAGGCGGACGAAGAGGCGCCGACCGCGCCCTCGCCGGGCGTGTCCCGGATCGACGAGCTGATCTCCACGGCGACCCGGTCGGGCTTGGACGTCCGTGTCGAGCACACCGGCGTCCGCGCACGGCTGCCCGCAGCGGTCGACCTCGCCGTCTACCGCATCGTGCAGGAATCGCTGACCAACGTCGTCCGGCACAGCGGCGCCCGGAACGTCGTCGTCGACCTCCACCACGGCGAGCGGGAAGTGACGCTGTCCGTCACGGACGACGGCCACGGCACGGCCCACACCGCACACGGCAGCGGCATCGCGGGCATGGCCGAACGGGCGCGCGCCCTCGGCGGAACACTCAGTGCCGAGCCCGGCTCCACGGGCGGGTTCACCGTCCGGGCCCGGCTACCGTTCCCGGACCACCACGAGCCGATCGGCGGAGCAGTTGATGATCAAGATTCTGCTGGCGGATGACCAGCGCCTCGTGCGCGCGGGGATCCGCGGGATCCTCGACGACGAGGACGACCTGCACGTGGTCGCCGAGGCCGCCGACGGGCGCACCGCCCTCGCCGCCTGCCGCGAGCTGCGGCCGGACGTCGTGCTGATGGACATCCGTATGCCCGGCATGGACGGCCTCGAGGCCGCCCGCCGCATCGCGGCCGACGAGCGACTCGCGGCGGTGAAGGTGGTGATGCTGACGACGTTCGACCTCGACGAGTACGTGTACGGGGCACTGCGCGCCGGCGCCACGGGCTTCCTCCTCAAGGACACCGAACCGGCCGAACTCCTGCACGCGGTCCGCGTCGCCGCGCGAGGCGACGCACTCATCAGCCCGTCCGTCACCCGCCGCCTCATCGCCGAGTTCGCCGACCGCCCGGACGACACCCGCGGACCCGACCGGCGTCTCGACGCCCTGACCGCCCGCGAACGGGAAGTCATGCGACTGGTCGCCGCCGGTCGCACCAACGACGAGATCGCCACGCAACTGGTGGTCTCCCCGCTGACCGCGAAGACCCATGTCAGCCGCATCATGGCCAAACTCGGCGCCCGGGACAGGTCCCAAGTCGTCGTCATGGCCTACGAGTACCGCATGGTCAGCCCCGGACGGCTCACGGACTGACACCACGCCTGTCGCCGTGCGGAGGGCCTACTTGTGTGCGGTGACGACCCCGGTGTGGCCGTTGAGGTTGTAGGTCCAGCCGTGAGTGTGAGCGCGGTGGTGGGCGTTGTCGAGGCTGGCGATCCGCACACCCTTGTGCGTGATCCAGGACTGCCACTGGTTGCCGGACAGCCGGGTGGTGTGGGCGACGGAGCCTCCCGGGAGGGAGACGTTGTGGGTCGTGCCGACGGCCTGATGCTTGGTCGTGTGCTTGACGGGGCCGGTCCGGTGCTTGTCCCGCTGGTCCTGGTGGTGGCTGTCGTTTCCGGGCTTGGCGATGTCGGACTCGCTGTGCCAGCCGGAGGCGTCCGTCACGCCGACGAAACCGTTGGCCTGGTTCAGCTCGTAGGTGTGGCCGCCCACGTGTGCGGAGGGATGTCCGGAGCTGAGGGAGGCGATGCGGGTGCCGTTGTGGGTGACCCAGGCCTGGAACTGGCCATCGCCGAGATCGGTGACGTGGGCGACGCTGCCGTCGCTCAGCTGCATGTCCTGCGTGCCGGATGCCCCGGCGGGCTGAGCGGCGGAGGGCTGAGCGTCGTCGGAGGGCGTGGCGGCACCGGCGGTGGAGGCCACGGCCGTGACCGCGCCCAGGCCCAGGACGGCAGAGGCCAGCGTCAGGCGGATACGACGGGAGTTCGACATGTGTCTACGACCTTCCAAGCGAACCTGCGATCAAGTACATATCGAACTTAAAGCCCCAAACGGTACGAAATGCATAGGAAAGGTAACGCTTGGCCTTCGGTTCCAAGGAGATTGCACGTCTTCACTGAAGGTGTGCGTGGGGCGACTTTGGTCGCGCGCCGGGTATCGGCGATTTCGTCGTGCTCCAGAACGCGGACGCCGCCCCGGTGGTCGCGTTCCAGCGGGTGGACGACTTTCGCGCCCCGCGGTGGACGGACGCCGTTCGTCCGCGACAGATGCACATCGACGTGATGGTGGCGGACCTCGATGAGGCCGAGGGGGTGCGAGCCCGATCACTCCCGAGGGCGCCTGACCTCATCCACGCCTGCGCAGCCGACTCGCCCGTGTGCACGGCCTGCCGAATGCCTCCATACGGGTGGACCCGGGCACGCCTCGCGGACGAGGGTGACTGTGGCGGCCGATGATCGGACCATGAGTCACGACACGACCACGGTCATTCCCGCCCAGGACGCTGCCCGCCACCTGGAGATGCTCACTCTCGAGGAAGCCCATGATCTGCTGAGGCTGCTGCAACTGGTGGCGGGGGAGGGGCTGGAGGAACTGTCGCAGGAGGCGGGCTGGTTCGCCCGGGAGATCGCCGCCCGGATCCCTTCGGAGAACTGAGCCCCCACGCGGCGAAACGGGCTCGGCCTCGGTACGGGGGCCACCGCCCGCGATTCCACCGGGCGAGTCCGGGCGGCGGAGCTCTTCGTGGGGTGGCAGCCTCGAGGGCGTGACCATCGAATCCTCGCCCAAGGCGGAGCTGCAGCGGCACGCGCAGAAGGCGGCGACCGCTTTCCTCGCCGGACCACGCCGGGATCGTATGACGGCACTGCTCGAGGCGCCCACGGACAAGCAGTGGGACAAATTCCGCCGAAGCCTGGCGGGAACGTTCCAGGCCGCACTCGACCCGCGTCATGCGCGACCCTTGAGCGCCCATGAGCAGCACCCCGAGGTGCTGGAACACCTGCTGAGGCAGGCGGGTGCGCCGGATCGATGCGCTGTCGTCACCGACCTGGGCGGCGACGACGGACTGTACGCGTTGACGGCTGCTCTGGGCCGTTTCCCCTGGCACGGCCAGGGCGTCCTCATCTCCTGCGTCCCCGGGGCGCTCGCTTACTACGAGTCGGAGGGCGCCGACCGGTTCATCCTGCTCCGGGCCGGGGCGGTTGCGGGCCGGTGAACCGGCCCGCCCTGTTGAGGTCGACGCCCATGAGTCCCTTGCCGGGATGCCGATCAGAGCGAGCGCCGTCATTGCTGGGAGGCGTCGCTATGCCTGCCAGCGATGCGAGTAGCCCTCTCGCAGTGGCCCTCCGATCAGGTCGAGAACTTTCCTCGCGGCAGCTGCCAGTGGGGACGGGTCGGCCTGTTCGGCCACAGCCTGGTGCCCGTCCAGCAGTGCCCGGCCCAGTTCCGGATCCGCGGTGATGAGCCGCCGGGGCAGCCATTTGCCGATACCCGTCCATGCGCCACGGTGAGCGGTGACGAGTTCAGCGGCTTCCCGCAGGACGTGGTCGGCGACGACCAGCTGTTCGTGGCGGCTCGCCGACGGGGTGTCGACCAGGTCGTCGAGATAGCACGTCAGCACATAGCGGCCCTGACGCCACTGCTCTGTGGTGAGACGAGGCGGTCCCGTCGCGACGATCTCTTCTGCCAGTCGGCGGGTGTGGGCCACATGCCCGTACGGATCGGCGAGTGTCATCCCCTGGGCATAGACGAAGACCACCGTCGCCCGTCTGCGGGCCCGGTCCCACTCGAAGAACCTGGGGACGTCCTCCACGTCGTTGAGGAACAGCTCGACCAACTGCCCTTCGTATCGCATCACTTCCCGGCCGCTTCCGGCGGAGGGAGGAAGAAGGACGCCGATGTCGAGGTCGCTGGCCGGAGTGGCACGGCCCCGGGCCGCCGACCCGCCGAGAACCGCACCGAGTGCCTGCGGGAACAGCTCCCTCACCAAACGTCCCGCCTGGCCGATCACCGCTTCTTGATCGCTCATGGGCGTTCATGGTGCCAGGCCGTATCGCCTCACCGCTTTCGTCACAGGTACTGGGCATCGCCGTTGCCCAGCGACCAGTCCGCGTTTGTGTTCTCCGTCAGCACGATGAACATGTTGCGCGGCTCAACGCTCGCGTACTCCTCGGCGAGTTCGGAAATGCGCCGATACAACGCCTGCTTCTGGGTGTCCGGGCGGCCCGCGCGCAAGGTGATGGCCACGTACACGATGCCGTCGTCGCGGGGTATGCCCAGATACGTGCCGTGGCGCAGCAGTCCCTGTTGTCCGTCATGGCCGGTCAGGATCTGAAAGCGATCCTCGTCGGGGAAGCCCATCGCCTCGCCCAGCGCCTCATGGACGGCCCGCCCCAGGGCCTTCAGTCGCGGTGTGTCGCAGTGCATGGCATCGATGCGGACAAGTGGCATGGCGCGTGCCTCCAAGGTCGGTCTGCGAAGCTGCTCGAACACCGTACATACTAGTAGGTACAGAGTGTTCAGGGTTTCCCCTGAACGGCACCGCTGAATGGCACCGTCGCCCGTGATCGACGACGGCCCGCCCGCGAACGAGCCTGGCCGCTCAGGCGCGGGAGGTGTTCCGCCGCTCGGGTGTGAGGAGGTAGGCGACGGCCATGTCGCTGAGTTCGTTCGCGTAGCGGCGCTGGGCCGTTTCGCCGGTCGCCGGGTCGGGGCGTACGGAGTTGTGGAAGCAGGCGCCGAGCAGGGCGCGGGCCGCGGTGTCCAGTGCCGCCTGCGGGTCGGAGCGTCGGATCTCGTCCGCGTAGGGGGCCGCTGCTTCGAGCAGGAGCCGGTGGACCTCGGTGATGGTGCGGGCGCCGCGGTCCGACGGCTTGGCTCCTCGCGCGCGCAGCAGCGCGGGGAAGACGCTGCTGCCGTCGGAGAATGACTGCAGCAGGGCGTGGGCGTAGGCGTCCATGACGCCGGACAGTGACGGCTCGGCCTTGCGGAGTTGCTCGGCCACGTACTCTTCGCGCCGGTCCAGCATCCGCTCCGTCAGAGCGTTTATCAGCTGTTCCTTGTCCTCGAAGCGGCGGTAGATCGTGCCGACCGAGACGCCGGCGCGTTCCGCGACGCCGGTCATCGTCATCTCCTCCAGGCCGCCCGAGGAGGCGATCTCCTCGGCCGCGTGCAGGACGCGGGCCAGCGTCGCTGCGCTGCGCGCCTGCTGGGGCTCCTTGTACGGCGCCGGGCGATCGTGCTGGTCGGTCATGCCCCGCATCGTATCGGCGCGATGCAGGCAGGAACGGTTGACAAGTGCCGGGCCCCGCTGCGTAACCTGACGTGAATGTGAATTCACATTCGCATCACGATGGAGGTTCGACCATGACCGACAAGCAGACTTCCCCTGCTGTGACCGTGACGCTCGAGTCGGGGCCCGCCGGCTCCGGGAGCATCGACGACTTCGAGCTGTTCTACGCGCGCCGTGCCCTGGACCGCTTCAGGACGCGGCTGGGCCGCCAGGGTCTGCTCGATCTGCTGGCCGCTGACATCGAGGAGGGCAACGCCTTCCTGCGCGAGTGTGCGCTCGACTCCGACGGTGAGTTCCATGGCGGTACGACGGTGCTTCAGGCGCGTGGCCTGACCTCGGGCGAATTCCTCACGTGGATGGACGCGGCCTTCGCGGGCGACGACTCCCGCCCGCTTCTCGCCGCGCACCCCGAGCACTACGTGATGGGCACCGACGACATCGGTGCGCTCGTGGTGGAGAACATCGGCCCCCACGTGTGCTCTTTCTACATGGGCGGCTGGGGCACGGACGCGATGGCCTGGGCCGACGACGCGGCCGAACTCCTCCCGGAGTCGGAGTTTCCGCGGAAGATGTCCTCGAACCTCTTCCTGGAGGACGGCACCGTCGTCGGGCGGGCGCTGATCCAGTTCGGCGACACCGCCGAGGGATTCACCGCGAACCTGACGGTCTACTTCCCCACGTCCTGCCCGAAGGACGTGCTCGACCACCATCTGCGGCACTACGCCGTCGAGTTCAGGACCTGACGCATGCGAGGGGAGGTCGCCGCCGCCCGGCGCGCCGGATGCGATGTACATCGGCGTTGCGCGCACGCGGCCTCAGGCCCTCGGGCCGGCCGATCCTCCGACCGCGTCCGCCGAAGGAGCCGTATGCCGTCGCCTGGAGGGTCGCCGGGTCAGCCCTCGTCGAGATGGCGCAGTCCCCTCTCCCAGCGTCGTCTGCGTCCCGTCTCGTCGTCCTCCCACCACGGTGGCGTGCCCCGTTCCCCGAGAGCGACTTTCGCCGCGTGGACCCGGTCGCGTGCCGCGCGCTCGGCGGTGGCGTCACCCTCCCGGAGGGCGGTCGCGGCCGCACGCCGGGCAGCCATGAGGTGGGCGCGCAGTCGCGTCGCGACATCGTCGGGCACGGCCGGGTCGGTTGCCCGCCATTTACGCCCGCGGATCACCACGTGGTGACCGTCGGGTGTGAGCTTGAGTTCGCGTTGATTCACGCACCGCGTATTCCATGGAGGCTGCGCAGCGAATCAACACTGCTGTGCTGATCGAGTGGGTGGAGTACTGGGCTTGGGGGCCGCCTCATCCGGATACCGGCACGTGTCGAGGCGCGCCGGGCGGACTCTCATGCGCTCCTCGAGTGAACTCTCAACCTTCCCTTGAGAGTAAGACGGTGTCTCGGTGTCTTACGGGGCAAGTTCGCGAGCCGTTTCGTTCGTACGGGGGGGCAGCCTGCTAAGCCTCGGCCAGGGCGGCGGCCGTCCTCGCGGCCTGCTCGATCCTCGCGACGTGGGCTGCGCGGGCTTCCTCGTCGATCGGCTGCTCGTTTTCGGCGCGCACCCCGGTCCGGCCGTCGACGCCCTCGCGCAGGATGTCGGCGTGCCCGGCATGCCGGATGGTCTCGCCGAGGACATGGACCGTGATGGCGAACAGGTTCGTGTTCGGACAAGGCTCCGACCACCAGGGCACGTGGCCGGGGGCGTCGAGGGCGAGTTCGTCGATCGTCGCGTCCGAGTGTTCCCACGTGCGCCGGTAGAACCCGATGATCTGGTCGCGCGTCTCGTCCTCGGCCGCCCATTGATCGCCGCCGTCGGAGTCCTGCCACCGGCACAGCGGTTCCGGCGAAGGGCGGTCGAAGACCTCACCGAAATACCTCGCCTCGACCGTGGCCACGTGTTTGACCAGGCCGAGGAGGTTGGTCCCGGTCGCCGTCAGAGGCCGGCGCACGTCGTAGTCGGACAGGCCGTCGAGCTTCCAGAGCAGCGCCTCACGGTCCCGCCGCAGTCTTTTGTGCAGGTTGTCCTTCGCGAACTCATCGATCATGCGGCACGAGCCTGCCATGGGCTGCTCACGGTCTCAAGATCCCGTATGCGGTCCGCAACGACCGGCGGATCGGCCCGCTGATCGTGGTGGGCCCGGGCGCAACTCACCGCACCACTCACCCGCGCCGTTGCGCCAAGTCAGAGGTCGGCGAAAACCTGGCGACGTCGACGATCGGCCCCGGGATACTGGTCGCCCATGGATGAGGTCAAAGTCGTCGTCGCCCATTCCGAGCGCGCGACGCTGCGCGTCGGCGACGTGTTCCTGAAGGTGGACGCCGATCAGGCGCGCATCGACGCCGAGGTCGAGGCGATGTCCCTCGCGCCGGTCCCGACCCCGGAAGTCCTGTGGCGCAAGCCGCCCGTGCTCGCGATCGCCGCGCTCCGGGGGACCACGCTGGGGCGCCTCGGCGGGCCGTCGACCGGGTCGCCGACGGCGTGGGCCGCTGCGGGCGCCGCCATCCGGAAGCTGCACGACGCGCCGCTGCCGCCCCTGCCGGGCCGGGCCGGGCGGAGCAAGGCCGCGCTGGCGGCCGAACTCGACGACGAGTGCGAGTCGCTCGTGACGAACGGTGTCCTGCCCGCTGCCCTGGTCGCCCGCAACCGCCAGGTCGCCGAGGCCGCGTTCCGGCAGTGGACCCCGGCGTTCACGCACGGCGACCTGCAGATCGCGCACGTCTTCGTCGACGGCGACGAGGTCACCGGCATCATCGACTGGTCCGAGGCGGGCCGGGGTGACGCCCTGTACGACCTCGCCACCTTCACACTCGGGCACGAGGAGCACCTGGACGACGTCATCGCCGGGTACGGCGGCGACGTCGACCTCGACGTGATCCGCGCGTGGTGGTCGTTGCGAAGCCTGCTGGCGGTTCGCTGGCTGGTCGAGCACGGCTTCGATGCCTTCGCGCCGGGCTGTGAGGTCGACGTGCTGAGATCCCGGATGTGAGGGTGCGCGGGCAGATCGCGGCGCGGTGGCCGGCCGCGCCTGCCGCCGATCGGCGGGAAGGCCCGGGTGTGCCCGCGCCGAGGCCCCGAAAGAGCCCTTCGACGGTGGCGCCCCTCAGGCCAACGTCTCTTCCAGCGCTGCCACCTGCTCGGCAACAGGTCCCAAGGTGATCAGCCCACTGCCGGCCGCCATTTCCGCCGAGGCGGGCAGCAGTTGAGTGTGGGCCCGGTCCATCACCTCGCGGTCGCCCACCGCGATCGCCGCCCGTGCCGTCAGACACCACAGGGCTTCGGTCATCAGGTCGCGCGGCGGTGAGGCGATGCCGCGCAGCGCTGCCCGTGCCTCTTCCGTCCGGCCGCCCTCGACCAGCAGCAGGGGCCGCACCCACGGCTCGTACGGTCCCCAGTCCGCGTCCGCGTCTTCTTGCGCAGCCGAGGCTCCGTGCCGCAGGCGAACGGAAAGCCGGGCCAGCGGAGCCAGCCCGTGTTCCAGTCCGGGCATCCCCGCGCCGCGCAGCGCGTCGGACGCCTGCGCGTAGGCGGTCTCGGCCGCCTCGCGCGAGCCGGCCACTGCCGTGCGCAGCGCCCGGTACCAGGTCGTGAACACCGAGACCAACGGCAGTTCATGACGGTCCGCCAGCTCGTCGACCACGTCCGCGTGCCGGTCCGCCGCCGCCAGATCCGCCAGCGCGCACCGCGCCTGGATCCGGATCAGGTGACCGAGCACCTCGTAGCGGACCAGGTCGTGGTGGCCGGACAGCGCCACGACCTCGGCGCCGATCCCGTCGCGCCGCAGCGCGAGCCCGGTCCTGCGGAAGGACTGCATGAACGTGCCGTTCAGGGCGAACGCCAGCAGCCCCGGGTCGCCGAGGCGCCGGGCGATCTCCTCGGCCTGCCCGGCGGCCTGGAGCGGCCGGGCCAGCACCCCGGACGCCGCCTCACCTACGGGCAGGGTCCCGCGCGACTCCACCGCGACGGTCGCCAGCAGCCGGCAGCGCGCCGCGTCGTGGCTGCCCGGTTCCAGAGCGCGCAGGGTGCGCTCGGAGGCGTCCACCAGCCAGCGGGCCTGCTCGGGGTCGTCGGAGCGGGTCCAGATCGCGGGGACGTCGTAGACCCCGATGACGCGCGCCGTCAGCTCCGGATCGCCGAGCTGCTCCGCGGCGGCGACGGCGGCCACGCGGTGGTGGCGGGCTGCCTCCAGGCCGCCGCCACCGGTGACCGCCAGGTCGCGCATCAGGCCGACCGTCGACTCCAGTCGGGTCCGGGCCCGGGATCCCAGGGCACCCTCGTAGGCGGCCGTGGCCTGCTCCCACACCCGGTTCACCGAGGCATCGGCGTCCGGGTCGAGGTGTTCGGCCTGCCGCAGAAGGTCTTCCTCCAGGCGCCGCAGCCGGGCGCTGGGATCCATGCCGAGCTGGTCGCGGAGCAGGGCGCGGGCCCGGCGCAGCACGGACAGGGCGTCGGCCTGCCGGCCCGAGCGGTACAGGGCGAGGGCCAGCAGCCGCCAGGCGTCCTCCCGCCACGGATGGTCGGTGACGTGCGCGTCGAGGTCGGGCACGGCCTCGGCGGCCCGGCCCAGGGCGATCCGCGCCTCGGCGCGGCGCTCGACGGCGTGCAGCCGCAGCTCGGTCAGCCGGGACCGCTCCGCCCGCAGCCACCGCTCGTCGCCGAAGTCCGCGAACGCGGGCCCGCGCCACCAGCCGAGCGCCTCGTCCAGCCGCTGTGCCACCCGGGCGGGACCGGCATCCCCGAGTGACTCCACGACCTGCTCGAACCGCCAGGCGTCGATGTCGTCCTTCGGCACCCGCAGGACGTATCCGGAGCCTTCGGTGATGAGCAGGCGCGGCGCTGTCCGGGGCGGCCGGTCGGGTTCCAGGGCACGCCGCAGGTCACCGACGAAGGTGCGCAGCGAGCTGATGGCGTCGCCCGGCGGGTCCTCCCACAGGTCCTCCGCGAGCCGGGCGACCGGCACCACCCGGCGGCGGGCGACGATCAGCCGGGCCAGCACCGCCCGATGCCGCGGCCCCTTGAGCCGCAGCGGCTCCCCGGCCTCGTCCCAGGCGCTCACCGCTCCCAGCACCCCGAATTCCACGCGCATGCCGCCGCCCGGTCCTTTCCGTCTCTCCGCCCCGTTGACCAGGAGAAATCTAGTCGAACCCGCAAGCATTCATCCGGTACTGATCGGCTGCCCGGAGTCTTGAGACATCGGCCGGGGCGCGACACCGCCACCGCCGAGGGCATGCGGAACATGCCGCGCGGGACAGGTCCGGTTCGTCCGGGTCCGGCACCGCGGTCAAGGAAGGGGTCCCGCCGAGCGGGCGGGGCCTAGCAATGAAAGGCACCAGGCCATGACACTCAGCATCACGGGATTCGAGTACCGGCGCGTGGAGGTGGCGGACGGCGTCGAGCTGAACGTCGCCGTCGGTGGCTCCGGCAGCCCGGTCGTGCTGCTGCACGGCTTCCCGCAGACCCACCTGATGTGGCGGCACGTCGCCGAGAACCTGGCGGCCGACCACACGGTCATCTGCCCCGACCTGCGCGGATACGGCGACAGCGACAAGCCGGCCGAGGACGGGCCCGACGTCTACTCCAAGCGGACCATGGCGAACGACATCGTCGCCCTGGCCAAGGCGCTGGGCCACGAGCGGTTCGCGCTCGCCGGGCACGACCGCGGGGCGCTCGTCGCCTTCCGCGCCGGACTCGACCACCCGGACACCATCACCCACCTGGCCTGCCTGGACGTTCTGCCGACGCTGGACATGTGGGAGGCGCTGCACGGGGTGCAGGCGGCCGTGGGCTTCCACCTCTACCTGATGGCCCAGCCGCCCGGTCTGGCGGAGCAGATGATCCAGAACAGCTCGGACGCCTTCTTCTCCTACTTCCTGGACATCTGGGCCAACGACCCCGAGGCCGTGCCGCCGGCGGTCCGGCAGGTCTACCTCGACGCGTGCCGTGAGGCGGTGCCGTCCATCGTCGCGGACTACCGCGCCTCGGCGGGCATCGACATCGAGCACGACCGGGCCGACCGGGCCGAGGGCCGTCAGCTGGCCATGCCGCTCTCCGTCCTCCAGCAGGACTGGGGCGCGGCCCTGGGCTACGAGGCCGCCGCGCTGTGGGGCGCCTGGGCCGCGGACCTGAACCACTCGACGGTCTCCTGCGGACATTTCATGGCCGAGGAGGACCCGGAGACGATCGCGAAGTCCCTGCGCGACCTGCTGGCGCGCTGAGCCCTAGTGAGCGACAGGCCCTGGCCCACCCGTCGCGGGTGGGCCAGGGCCTGCCGCGCGGCAGTACCCGTTCACGAGCCGGCCACGTCCCGGCCCGGCTGCCTCTTCAGACGGATCACGGTGCTGGCCCGGTCGCCCGCGTCCAGATCGAGCGCGAGTCCATGGGTGAGCAGTGCGGCGCCGTGATGGGTCTCGCCGGTCGCCTCGTCGACGTAGACCGCTGCGGCAGAGAGGTCCGCCATCCGCGCCCGTCGGCTCGGGCCCCAGGCGATCAGCACCACGCTGTCCGCCAGCTGGTACTGCACCGCGTCGTCGAGACGGTGCTGTGTGCCGAACTGCACCACGGGACGGACTGTTTTGTAGAGAGCCACCAGCTCGCGGGCCTCGTCGAGTTCCGCCTCGGTCCAGTGGGCCAGATCACCGCCGATCCCGAGGGCCCCGGTCATGGCGATGTGGAAGCGATAGGAGAGCGGTGCGGTGCGGCGGGTCAGCGGGTTGGGGCTGTCGGTGACCCAGGCGGACATGGTGCGCGCCGGATAGATCTGGCTGTAGCCGTGCTGAATGGCGATGCGGTCACGTGCGTCGGTGTTGTCCGAGATCCAGGTCTGGTCCGTGTGGGCCAGCATGCCCAGATCGGCGCGGCCGCCGCCGCCCGCGCAGCCCTCGATGCGCAGACCGGGATGCGCGTGGCGCAGCCGATCGAGCACTCCGTACACGCCGAGGGTGTGCTCGTGCCACAGGCGTTCGCCGTCCGGGTGGCCGGGCCATCCGGCCTCGGTGAAGGCCCGGTTCATGTCCCACTTCAGGTAGTCGACCGCGTGGGTGGCCACCAGGCGGTCGAGCCAGGTGAAGGCCCACTCGGCGACGTCGGTCCGGGCGAAGTTGAGGACGAGTTGGTTGCGCAGTTCGGTGCGGCGGCGGTGGGGCATGTGCAGCACCCAGTCGGGGTGGGACCGGTACAGGTCGCTGTCCGGGTTGGTCATCTCCGGTTCGACCCACAGACCGAAGCGCATCCCCAGCTTCCGGACCTCGTCGACCAGCGGACCGAGCCCGTCGGGGAAGCGTTCGGGATTAGGGTGCCAGTCGCCCAGGCCCGCGTGGTCGCTGGTGCGCTGCCCGAACCAGCCGTCATCGACGACGAAGAGCTCCACGCCCAGCTCGGCCGCTCGTTCGGCCAGGGCGCGCTGGCTCGGCAGCTCGACGTTCCAGCCGGTCGCCTCCCAGCTGTTGTAGAGGACGGGTCGGAGCTCGTCGGGCTCCGGAAGGACGTGTGCGGCGATGTAGTCGTGCCAACCGCGGCTCGCGGCGCCGAACCCTCCGCGGCTGTACTGGCCGGCGAACACGGGGGAGTGGTGGCTCTCGCCGGGGGTCAGCCTCCAGCTGATGCCGTCGTGCCCGGCTCCTCCGCTCACGGTGAACGGCCCGCCCAAGTGGTCCCGGCGAGCGGTGATCCGCCAGCTTCCCGACCAGGCGAGCACCATGCTCCACACCTCGCCGCTCGCCTCGTCGGCGGTTCCGCCGTCGACCATCAGCCAGGGGTTGCCATGGTGGCCCGAGATCCCGCGTCGGGAGGTGAACACGGTCTCGGCGTACGGGGCTTGGGCGCGCTGCAGCTGGGTCTCGCCGCACCACTGGCCCACCGTGTGGGAGATCCGCACCCCAGAGTGTGCCGGAACCGACCAGGCGGCGGAGTCGCAGCGCAGCACTTCGATCGGCTCGCCCGCGCCGCCCCCGGTGTTCAAGTGCCGCAGGGTCAGGGAGCGTTCGATGACGTCGCTGTCGTCGTGGACGGTGTAGTGGAGGGTGCAGGCCAGGGGGTAGTGGCGGTCGCGCAGGTGGAGGTGCAGCTCGCCGCCCGCGTCCTCGTGGCCCTCGTACTGCCACTCCACGCCGCGTGCACCGCCTGCGTAGCGCACCAGCAGGGAAGGGGCCGCGAAGTGGGCTCCGCCCTCAACGGGCAGTTCATGACCGCCGGTTGAGGCGAAACTGCTGTGGAGATCGTCGTGCAGGCGCAGGGACGAGGCCTGTTCGAGAGTGAGCGGGGTTCCCCAGTGCAGATGGCGCGGTGCGTCGTCGGCGCCGATGCGCAACGCGTAGGACGTGGCCGGGGTGGCGAGCAGGAACGTACGGCTCGACGGGTCGAAGGACACCTGTGACATGGCCTGGAGCCTAGGCTTCAACTCCCCATATTTAAATATTGACGAAGGAAATTATTCCCTCTACGTTTCCCCCATGTTGCTGAACCGAGCGAAGCTGCTCGCGTCTCCCGCGGCCAACACGGTGTTCACCACGGTGCTCACGCGAGGGCCGGTCGCCCGCCCCGACATCTCCCGGATCACCGGACTGTCGTCGGCCGCCGTCACCAAAGCCGCCAAGCCCATGATCGAGGCCGGCTACCTCGAAGAACTGCCGCAGGCCGCGCGGACCGTCGAGGGAGCCGGACGGCCCGCGCACCCCTTGGCCGTCTGCGCCGACCGGGAGTTCTTCGTCGGGGTCAAGGTCACCACCGACGAACTCATCGGCGTCGTCACGGGGTTGAAGGCCGACGTGCGAGCCGCGCACCGCACACCACTCGACGGACGCGGAGTCGAGCAGGTGGTCCAGAGCATCGCCCTCCTGGTCGGTGAACTCACCGCCGCCTTCTCCGCCCACACCCACCACGTCGGAGTCTCCGTCTCGGGCGACGTCGACCGGGAAGGCGGCCGGGTGCGCTACTCGCCGTTCCTGGGCTGGCGGGACGTGCCCCTGGCCGAACTGCTCGGCGAGGCGACGGGACTGGCCGTGACCATCGAGAACGACGTGAAGGCGCTGACCGTCGCCGAGCAGTGGTTCGGCGACGGCGCCGGGACCGAGTCCTTCGCGCTCGTCACGGTCGGAGCCGGCATCGGCTGCGGCCTTGTCGTGGGAGGCCGCCTCGTGGCAGGGGGCTACGGCGTGGCCGGCGAGATCGGGCACGTGCCCGTCGCCGCCGGTGACGGGCCCGCGTGCCACTGCGGCGGCCGCGGTTGCGTCGAGGCCATCGCCTCGGAGGAAGCCATCGTCGCCCGGGCCCGTGCCGCGGCCGACGACCCCGCACTCGACATGCCCGGCGCCATCGACCTCGCGCACGACGGACACGAAGCCGTCCGCGCGGTGTTCGCCGAAGCGGGCCAGGCCATCGGGCTGGGCCTGGCCGCCATGGTCAACCTCGTAGGACCCGAACGCGTGGTGGTCTCCGGCGAGGGCCTGGCCGCCTACGACCTCTTCGAGGAGCAGATCCGCGCCGCCTTCGCCGCCCAGGCCTTCGGCGCCGCCGCCCGCTGCCCGCTCGTCGTGCGCCCCCTGCCCTGGGAGGAGTGGGCGCGCGGCGCGGCCGCCGTCGGAATCCAGTCCCTCTTCGCCGCCTGATCCCTCCCGCTCCCCGCAGCCCTCCGCCCGCCTCCCGGAAGGACCCCGTCATGTCTTCCCGCTCCGCGCTGTCCCGCAGAGGATTCCTCGGCACATCCCTGCTGTTCGTGGCCGGCGCCGCCGTCGCCTGCAACGGCGACCCGCAGGGCACGGCCGCCGCCAAGGGTGCCAAGGTCACCCTCACCCAGTGGTACCACCAGTACGGAGAGGAGGGCACCCAGGCCGCGGTCAAGCGGTACGCGGAGCAGTACACCAAGGCCAACCCCGACGTCGCCGTCAACGTCGTCTGGGGCGCCGACACCTCCCAGTACGAGACCAAGCTGAACGCCGCCCTGCTGGGCGCCGACGCCCCCGACATCTTCGAACTCGGCGACTTCCGCGCCGAGATGGCCCGGAAGGGACAGCTCGCCCCCCTCGACGACGTCTACGGCTCCGCCAAGGACGGATTCAACAAGGCCGACCTCGACTACCTCACCGTCGACGGCAAGCTCTACGGCATCAAGACCATCGACGACGTGATGGTGCTCTTCTACCGCAGGTCGATGCTGAAGAAGGCGGGCGTCACTCCACCCACCACCTTCGACGAACTCGTCGACGCCGCGAAGAAACTGACGGACGGTGACGTGAAGGGCCTGTTCCTCGGGAACGACGGCATCGGCGACAGTCCGTACCTCCTCGCCTGGTCGCAGGGCAAGGACCTGATCGACGGCAAGAAGGTCGTCTACGCCGACGCGGCCTCGTCCATATCGGGCCTGCGCGACCTGCACACCGACAAGTCGCTGCTGCTCGGCTTCACCACCGACTGGTACGACGCGGGCGCCTTCACCCAGGGCGCCGCCGCCATGCAGTGGTGCGGCCTGTGGGCGCTGCCCACCATCGAAAAGGCCCTCGGCGACGACTTCGGCGTCGTGCCCTGGCCCGCCCACGGAGCGACGGGCAGGCCCGTCGCCCGGCTCGGCGGCTGGACGCAAGCCGTCAACGCCAAGAGCAAGCATGTGGAAGAGGCCAAGAACTACCTCAAGTGGCTGTGGATCGAGCAGGCCGACATCCAGATCGACTGGGCCGTCAAATACGGCTTCCACGTCCCGCCGCAGACCGAAGTCGCCGCGAAGACACCGGGGTTGAACAAGGGGGCCGCCAAGGGCACCGTCGCCATCGGCACCAAGAACGGCGTCTCCTTCCCCGCCGAGTGGACCCAGGCCATGCAGGCCGAGTTCATCGCGGCCGCCGCCGACATCGCCAAGGGCGCGGCACCCGAGAAAACGCTGAAGAAGGCCCAGGCCAAGGGGCAGGCCGACCTCGACAAGCAGATGGGCTGAGGGCGTGACCGCCACCGGCACCACGCCCGTCCGCGCGGCCCGCCCCGCGCCCGCCACCACAACGCGGCGCCGCCGGCTCACCGAGCGCCGGTCGAAGATCCTCGCCTTCGCCGTGCTCACCGCGCCGATGCTCATCGGCCTCGGCGTCTTCCGGTACGTCGCCATCGGCTGGAGCTTCCTGCTCAGCTTCAGCGAGGCCCGCCGCACCATCTCCCTCGGCCACTGGGTCGGCCTCGACAACTACCGCCAACTCCTGAGCGACGAACGCTTCCGCGACTCGCTCACGATGATCGTCCTGTTCACCGCCCTCATCGTGCCGGTCACCTTCGCGGCGTCCCTCGGCCTCGCCGTCCTGGTCAACCGCGTCCGCCGCGGCCGCGCCCTCTTCCGCACCGCCTTCCTCCTGCCCGCCGCCGTCAGCTACGTCGCCGCCGCGATGATCTGGAAGATGGCCCTGTTCAGCGGCGTACCGTCCGGCCTCGCCAACACCCTCGGCAGTGCCCTCTTCGGCGCCGACGCCACCCCATGGATCCAGACCCAGAGCCCGCCCCTGTACTGGATCGTGCTCGTCACCCTGCGCCTGTGGCTCCAGGTCGGCCTGTACATGATCCTCTTCATCGCCGGACTGCAGTCGATCCCCCCGCACCTCTACGAGGCGGCGGCCCTGGACGGCGCCGGTCCGTGGCGCACCTTCCGCAGCATCACCTTCCCCATGCTGCGCAACACCTCCGTCGCGATCCTGCTGCTGATGCTCATCGCCGCGCTGCAGGCCTTCGACGAGTTCTACGCGATCTTCTCCACCGGCGCCTCGCTCGGCAGCGAACCCCTGCGCACCCCGCTCATGCACCTGTACGGCGTCGCCCTCCAGGACCAGGACTACGGCGTCGGCTCGGCCGGAGCGTTCCTGCTCACCCTGCTGATCGTGCTGATCACGCTGCTCCAGGGCCGGATCCTCGGATTCTCCCGAGCCGGCGACAAGGACTGAACCCATGAACCGTTCCCGAGGCGGCGTCCTCGGCTCCGCCGCCACCTACCTTCTGCTGTGCCTGCTCGCCGTCGTCTTCCTCGTCCCCTTCTACGTCCTGCTGCGCAACGCCTTCATGACGACACCGGAGATCACCGCAACCGACTGGCACTGGCTGCCCCACGCGCTGAGCCTGGACAACTTCACCGCGCTGTTCGACAACCCGGAGCGCCCCTTCGGCCGCTCCCTGCTCAACTCCCTGCTGATCGCGGTGATCTCGGCCCCGGTGTCGACACTGCTGGCCTCCATGGCCGGCTACGCGCTCGCCCGGATCGACGTGCCCGGCCGCGGGATCGTCCTCGCGCTCATCGTCGGAACGCTGATGATCCCGCAGGCGGTGACGTTCCTGCCGACCTTCGTGGTCGTCGGATCCATGGGCGGCGTCAACACGATGTGGGGCCTGATCGCCCCCGGCCTGTTCAACGCCTTCGCCGTCGTCCTCTTCCGCAGCTTCTACCTGTCCTTCCCCGCCGAGATCGAGGAGGCGGGCCGCCTGGACGGCCTCAGTCACCTGGGCGTCTACGGGCGGATCATTCTGCCCAACTCGGCCACGATGATCGCCTCACTCGGCGCGCTCTCCTTCATCGAGGCGTGGAACTCCTTCCTGTGGCCGCTCATGATCGGCCAGGACCCCAGCAGCTGGACCGTGCAGATCGCGCTCTCCAGCTTCCTCACCTCGCAGACCGTCAACCTGCCCGAACTCTTCGCGGGCACGGCCGTCGCGATCCTCCCGCTCGTGGTCATGTTCCTGGTGGCCCAGCGCCACATCGTGCAGGGCATCGCGATGTCCGGCCTCAAGTCCTGAACTGCCGCTCCTCACCCCCGGAGGTACGAACAGTGCACAGAACCACCCGCCGCGCCGCGCTGGCCGCCGCCTGCACCCTGCCCCTCGCCCTCACCCTGTCCGCCGGCACCGCCCAGGCGAAGACCCCCTACGTCAAACCCTTCATGGGCTGGAGCAGCTGGAGCCTGGAGTCGTCCACGCGCAGCGGCTACGGCACCCACTGGCTGAACGAGGGCAACATAAAAAACGCCGCCGACTCGCTCAGCGGCAAGCTGGCCCCGTCCGGCTACAAGAACCTCAACATCGACGCCGGCTGGAACTTCGACTACGACTGGAACTTCCACACCGACGCCCACGGCATCCCCGACGCCGACAAGGGCCGCTTCCCCAGCGGCATGGTCTCCCTGTCCGACTACGTCCACGGCAAGGGCCTCAACCTCGGCCTCTACGGAGCCGCCGGCCTGGAGAAGGAGGTGTACGACAAGGACGCCCCCATCCTCGGCACCGACTGCACCGCGCGGGACATCGCGGTGAAGCCGCTCACCCCGACCAACAAGTGGGGCGGCAGCTGGAAGATCGACTACGGCAACCTCTGCGCCCAGGACTACATCGACTCCATCGTCGCCCGGTACGCCTCCTGGAACGTCGACTTCATCAAGATCGACGGTGTCACGAAGGACAACGTCGCCGACATCAAGGCGTGGTCCACCGCCATCGACCACAGCGGCCGCCGGATGTGGCTGTCCGCGAGCGCCTGGCCCGTCGACCTGGAGGCCGGTGACGGGCTGCGTCCCTACGCGAACGGCGTCCGCGTCGACACCGACATCGAGTGCTACTGCGAGACGACCAGCTCCTGGACCAGCTCCGTCGACGACCGCTTCACGGACCTGCCGACGTGGCTGCCCAAGCTGTCCGCGCCCGGCTACCTCGCCGACCTCGACTCGATGCCCATCAACAACAACACCGGCAGCGGGCTCCAGGACGGCCTGAACGACACCGAGCGGCAGACCGTCATGACGTTCTGGTCGATGGCGTCCTCGCCGCTCTACGTCGGCGGCGACATCTGGTTCCTCGACGACACGGCGAAGAAGATCCTCACCAACCCCGAGGTGATCGCCGTCGACCAGGCGGCCGTGCTGCCCCGGCAGATCCGCTCCGGCGACACCCAGGTGTGGACCAAGCGCGTCGGCAAGGCCACCTACCTCGCCGTCTACAACCTCGGCTCCTCGGCCACCGACATCACGGTGAAGCTGAAGGACCTGGGTGTGAACGGGCCGCGGCAGGCCCGGGACGCCGTGGCACGCGAAAGCCTCGGCACCGTCAGGGGCACCTGGACCGCGACCGCCGTCCCGCCCCACGGCTCACGGCTGATCAAGCTGTCCTGACCACGCTCCCGTCGCCGCGCCCCGCCGACGGCGGGGCGCGGGGCTTCCCTCTGCCCGCAGCACGGAAGGACCCGCACATGAGCACCGGACCGTCCCGCCGCCACCTCCTCGGACTCGGCGGTGCCCTCGCCCTGAGCGCACTCCCCGCCTTCTCGGCGCACGCCGCCCCGCGCCGCCCCGCCGACTCCCCGCTCGTCCCCGCCGCGGACGCGACCACCCTGTGGTACCCGGAACCCGCCGACGAGGACCTCCTCATCGAACAGGGCCTGCCGCTGGGCAACGGCCGCATCGGCGCCCTCGCCGGCGGCGATCCCGCCCGCGAAATCCTGCACGTCACCGACGCCACCCTGTGGACCGGCGGCGCCAACACCACCCTCGACTCCGACGGCCAGTTCCCCTACGGCCGCGACGACTTCGGCAGCTTCACCCTGCTGGCCCGGGTGACGCTCGACCTCCCGGGCCACGACCGCGCCGCCGTCACCGGCTACCGCCGCACCCTCGACCTGAGCAACGGCCTGGTCACCACCACGTACAAGAAGGGCAAGGTCACCTACGTACGGGAGATGTTCGCGGGCGCAGCCGATGACGTCATCGTCATCCGGCTGACCCAGAGCGGCGGCGGCCGCTTCACCGGCAGCGCCATCCTGTCCGGCACCCACGGCGAGACGACCGGCGTGGACCGCGACCGGCACCTCGCCTCCTTCTCCGACGCCTTCGCCAATGGCCTGCGGTACGCGGCCGCCGTCACCGCCACCACGCACGGCGGCGGCACGGTGAGCGCGACCGGCACCCGGGTCACGTTCACCGACTGCGCCGAGGTCACCGTCGTCGTCAGCGGCGGCACGGACTACGCCCCCGACCACACCACCGGATACCGCGCGCCGGACACCGACTGTCTCGCCCTCTCGACGACCAAGGCCCTCGCCGCCGCGGCGACACCGGGAACGGCGCTGCGCGACACACATGTCGCCGACTACCGCTCCCGCTACGACCGGCTCGGCCTCGACCTCGGCCCGTCCAGCAAGCGGCAACGCCAGCTCGACACCTGGTCACGGCTCAAGGCACGCGCGGCCGCCGGATCCGCGGCGGATCCGGAACTGGAGGCGAGCTACCTGCAGTTCGGCCGCTATCTCACCATCTGCGGCTCGCGCGACAGCCTGCCCATGGGCCTGCAGGGGCTGTGGCTGGAGGGCAACACCCCCGACTGGATGGGGGACTACCACACCGACATCAACATCCAGATGAACTACTGGCTGCCCGACCGGGCCGCCCTCACCGACACCTTCCCCGCCTTCGCCGACTACTGCCTGGCCCAGCTGCCCGCCTGGAACAAGGTCACACAGGAGCGGTTCAACGACCCCCGCAACCGCTACCGCAACACCAGCGGCAAGGTCGCCGGATGGACCGTCGCCTTCTCCACCAACCCCTACGGCGGCCTCGGCTGGTGGTGGCACCCGGCGGGCAACGCCTGGCTGTGCGAATCCCTCTACGAGCACTACGAGTTCACGCAGGACACGAAGTACCTGGCCCGCATCCTTCCGCTGCTCAAGGGTGCCTGCGAGTTCTGGCAGGCCCGCCTGATCACGACGACCGTCGACGGCCGAGAGGTCCTGATCGACGACCACGACTGGTCGCCCGAGCACGGACCGCAGGACGCCCGCGGCATCACCTACACGCAAGAACTGCTGTGGTCCCTCTTCGGCCACTACGAGCAGGCGTGCCGCACCCTGGGACGCGACCACGACCACGCGGCCGCGGTGGGGGAGCTGCGCGAGCGCCTCTATCTGCCCAAGGTGAGCCCGACGTCCGGCTGGCTGGAGGAGTGGATGAGCGAGGACAACCTCGGCGAGACCACGCACCGGCATCTCTCCCCGCTCATCAACCTCTTTCCCGGAGACCGCATCCGGCCCGACGCCGGCAACCCCGAGCTCCTCGAGGGAGCCACCGCACTGCTCACCGCACGCGGCATGGAGAGCTACGGCTGGGCCTGCGCCTGGCGGGCCGCCTGCTGGGCCCGGCTCAAGGACGCCGACAAGGCGTACCAGCTGGTGCTGACGAATCTGAAGCCGTGGGCGGGCGGCACCACCGGTACTGCCATGAACTTCTTCGACATGTACCGGGTCTCCGACAACCGCGCCATCTTCCAGATCGACGCCAACCTCGGCACACCGACCGCCATGCTGGAGATGCTCGTCTACTCGCGGCCCGGGCACATCGAACTGCTGCCGGCCCTTCCCGAAGCCTGGTCCGCGTCCGGCGCCCTCAAGGGAGCCGGAGCGCGGGGCGGATTCACCGTGGACATGAAATGGCGGAACGGCCGCCTGCGCGAGGCGACGCTGCACAGTGTCGGCGGGCGCACCACGCGGGTCACCGTCGGCGGCCGCGGCGTCGACGTCCGCCTCGAGCCCGGTGGTTCGGTGGCGCTCACCCGGCTGCTGGGCTGAGAGGAGCACTCACCGATGCCGTTCCACAAGCCGATACGGGCACGGTTGTCGACCGCGGCCGCAGCCCTCACCGCATTGGTCCTCGCGACGCTTCCACTGGACACAGCCGCGGCGACCACCACCGCACCCCACACCGGACCGACGCGGGTCAGCGCATGGTCCCCGAGCATGACCACCGGCGGCCCGAGCTTCGAGGACCGGACCCTTCGCATGGTGGTCCATCCGAGCATCTCCGGTTCTGGCGCCCGCATCACACTCTCCAACCGCTTCAGTCCGACACCGCTGACCATCGAGGCCGTCGAGGTGGCCCGGCAGGCGAGCGGCGGCGAGGCGCGACCGGGCACCACACGTCATGTGACCTTCGAGGGATCCAGCCGCGTCACCATCCCGGCCGGGGCCGAGAAGACCAGCGATGCCCTGCGCATACACGTCGAGGCGGAACAGAACCTGCTGGTCAGCCTCTACATTCCGGGCAAGGCCGATACGGCGACGTGGCACTCGGACGCCTTCGACACGACCTACATCGCCACCGGCAACCACACCGGAGACGAACCGGCAGACGCCTTCGACACGCGAACGACCTCCTGGTACTACCTCGCGGGACTCGATGTCCTCGCCCCGCACGCGGACGGCAGCGTCGTCGCCTTCGGTGACTCCATCACCGACGGATACCACTCCACGACCGGCACCTACACCCGTTGGCCCGACTTCCTCGCCCGCCGCCTCGCGGCCGAGCCCGGTCCACAGCGACTGAGCGTGGTCAACGCGGGGATCGGCGGCAACCGCGTCCTGACCGACGTGCCCAACCTCTGGCAAGGCATCAGCGCCCTGAAGCGGTTTAAGCACGACGCACTGGAACAGGCCGGCGTCAAGGACGTCATCCTCTTCGAAGGCATCAACGACATCGGCAACAACGCCGGCCCCGAGGGCAGACCCCTGGCCGCACATGACCTCATCGACGCCTACCGCACCCTGATCCGCACGGCACACACGGACGGTGTGCGCGTCATCGCGGCCACGCTCATGCCGGACAAGGGCAACGGCTACTACACACCCGCCGCAGAAGAGATCCGCCAGAGCATCAACACATGGATCCGCAACAGCCACGACGTCGACGGAGTCATCGATCTCGACCGGGTGATGCGCGATCCGGCAGACCCGGCCGCACTCAACCCCGTCTACGACTCGGGCGACCACATCCACCCCAACGACACGGGCATGAAAGCGATGGGCGACGCCATCGACCCACGGCTCCTGCACCGCTGACGGGTGCACCCCGCCCACCCATGCTCAGCTCTCGACAAGGGGCCCGGCTGCCCGGCTCGCACCTGCACCTCGTAGCCTCCGCGTATGACTGCTGATCAACCGTTTCGGTGGCGCGCGCGACCCACCGGAGCAACCGGCAGCGTCACGTCGAGTCGGCGTGGTGCCGGGCGGTCGCTGGCCGACGGGGGATCACCGTGAAGGAAGTCGTCGTGCTCACCCTTCTGCTGGTGATCCTTGGGTGGGCGCTGGCGAGTGTGCGGAGCGCTTACCTCCTGTACGTGGGGCTCCGCGACCGCTGGTGGCGGGGCGCGAAGTGGTGGGCCCACCTGCTGTCCGTGTCCCTGTTCGCCGCCCTGGCGGTATGGCTCCGGGGGCTGTTCAGCATGGGGCTCAACGTCCGCGAGGAATGCCAGTTCACCCACCACCAGCTCTACGACGCCGCGTACCGGGACGCGCACACCGCCGAGTACAACAAGTGGTTCCCGCTGCACAGCAAGTGCAACGCCGGCTACGACATGGTCCCGGCGTGGGTGAATCCGGTCGTCGTACTCGCTCTGGCCGTCTCCCTCGTCTGCCTCGCAGTGCTGGTGAGGCTCGCCGCGGCGCGGCGCTTTTCCCGGCGCGCGTGAGCACCCGTCCTCCTGGCGTGGCTCCCGGTCAACCGAGACCTTCCCGCCGTGCGTGCCCCAGCGCCTTCCGCGCGGCGAGGAAACCCGCGATCCTGAACGCGAGTTCGCGGGAGCCGAACCTGTCGGCACGCGCATGTCGCAGGACGACCCGAGTGGCGATCACGATGTCGTGCTCGGCCAGGCTCAGCTGTTCCTCGATGCCCGCGGCGGCAGCGGCGAAGAAGCGTGGCAGGTCCGCGCTGGGCTCGTAGTCCACGGGCGATTCCAGGGCCACCTCGAAGGTGAAGCCCGCGGCCGCGGGCTCGAAGTCCACTTCGATCTGCGCGAACTGCGGCGCACAGTTCTGCTTCTGGTGCAGGACCCGTACGCCCCGGATCGGATGCGGTGGAAACCGGTGCGGTGCTGACGACATGCCGGAATGCTCATTTCGCGAGGACATCGACGTTGCAGACCTCGTCGAGGTCCTCGCCGTCGCCGGGCAGGAACGAGGGTTGGGGCTCCTCGCACGAGTGTTCCTGGTCGGAGTGCCGATCTCAACCGGGATCCTCTGCCGTGCCGTCGCTGCCCGGGTCGTCCCCTGCCCGGGGGCGTCAGGCGGTGGGCCCGCTCTTGTGGGCGGGGTCGGTGCCGGGCGGCGTGGCGGGGGTTCCCGGCGGTGTGGGCGCGACGATGCCGCTGCCGGCACCGTGGCTGTAGTGGGTGCCGAGCTCGCTCTGGTAGTCGGCGTCGCCGAGATGCTTGTTCTTGTCGAACTCCGGGGCCGCCTTGATCTCCTCCTTGGTGCGCGCGACGTGGACGGTCCTTGCCTCGGCGTCGACGGCGGTGACCGTGCCGGCCGGCAGCAGCACCTCCTTGCCGAAGATCCACACACCCGTGTCGACGACGATGTACTGGTCCCCGACGTCGTGCGAGTGCTTGTCGACCTTGCCGATGCTGCCGTCGCTGGCCTCGACCTTGTATCCGGTCAGATCGGCGCCGGGGGTGTAGCCGGCGGTGGAGGGGTAGTTCCAGATGTTCTCGCTCATCGTGCATCCTCCGCGGGTTGCGGTGTTCGGACAGGTGATGCCGTTTTGCGTAGTGCGTCCCTGTCCGCGTCCACCCCCCGACTGACCCTATGGCCCTCCGCTAAACCGGGGGCTGCCGAGTTTTCTCCAGGCCCTTCCCGCCGCCCTCCCGCCCGACCTCAAGCGTCTTCGGTGATGAAGTCGATCAGCGCGGCGGCGACGGCGTGGGGCTGTTCGTCAGGGATGAAGTGTCCCGCGTCCGGCACGACGATGCCGGTGGCGTGTTCGGCCCAGGGCCTGAGGGAAGCCGCCATGTCGGGGATGGAGCCGTGGCTGCCGGAGATCCCGAGAACCGGGATCCTCAGGCCCTGCTGCTCCAGCGCGTCGTGGTTCTTCCGTGCCGACTCGGCGGCGTACCGGTAGTAGGCCAGGGATGCGCGGAGGCCGCCGTCGGCGGCCACGGACGCGGCGTATCGCTCGATCTCGGCATCGTCGAAGGTGTCGGGGGAGAGGGCCTTGGTCCTCAGGAACCACCCGACATATTCGCGTTCACGGCCGGCGAGCAGTGTCTCGGGCAGGTCGGGCACGAGGTGGAAGGCGAAGTGCCAGGTCTTCCAGGCCCGTTCGGGGTCGGTCGGAACGGCGTCGGGGAGGGTGATCCCCGGGATGCCGGCGTCGAGCAGCGCCAGGCCGCGCAGATGTGTCTGGTACTTCAGGGCGAGGGAGAAGGCGACCCACGCGCCGACGTCGTGGGCGACCAGCGAGTAGGTCGAGACACCGAGCGCCGTGACCGCGGCGTGCACGTGCGCGGCGACCGTGTGCGTGTCGTAGCTGATGTCCGGGCGTTCGGAGTGGCCCTGGCCCGGCAGGTCGATCGCGATGACGTGGAAGCGGTCGGCCAGGTCCGGCATCACCTTGCGCCACGCCCACCAGGTCTGCGGGAACCCGGCGAGCAGCACGACGGCCGGGCCGTCCGGCCGGCCGCCCTCGACCGCGTGGAGCCGGACGCCGCCGCCCCCGTCGACCCAACGGTGGGTGAAACCGGCAAGGTCCGGCAGCGGCAGGTCGCGGACCGGAGTGGCGGTGGCGCTGGGGGCGTCGGCAGGGGCATTCATGATTCTCCTCCGCGGGGTGAGGTGTGTGGACGGTCCGTCGTGGGGCGGGTGACATCGCCGCGCTGTGAGCTCTGCACTGCGGGGCGCCCGGCCCGAACCGTGTCGTCACCCTAACCCATCTTGAACTGAATGGTTCAAGATGGGATGATGGTCTTCATCGGGAAGGCGGAGCAGGAGGGAAGTGCCGTATGGCGGGCAAGAAGCAGTTCGACATGGCCACGGCGCTGGACGCCGCGATGATCCAGTTCTGGCGGGCCGGTTACGCGGACACGTCGGTGGACGACCTGTCCCGGGCGACCGGGCTCAACCGCAGCTCGATCTACTCCTCCCTCGGTGACAAGGACATGCTCTTCCTGCGCTGCCTGGAGCGCTATGCCGCGCGGTACGGAGAGAAGTACGACGCCGCGTTGTCCTGCGCGGCCGACCGGCCCCTGGCGGCCGTGCGGGCCTTCTTCGACGTCACCCTGGAGCGCGTCGCGGATCCCGCTCTGCCCGACGGGTGCCTGGTGGCCCAGACCGTCATGGCGATCCCGGCGCTGAGCGCGAGCGTCGCGGCGCGTGCGCGGGAGGCGATCGGCTTCCAGCACACCCGGTTGTTGTCCGCGCTGAAGGCGGGCGGACTGCACGGCGAGGTGGCCGAGTCCTTCGCGACCCACCTCGCGGCGGTGAATCAGTCCCTCGCCGTCATGAGCAGGGCCGGGACGATTGCGGAGCAGCTGCGCGCCATCGTCGACGTGACCCTCGACGCTCTGGCACGGACTCTTGGTGCGGGCGCCTGAGGCCGGACGGTGGGCGCGGTGACGGCGACGGGCCGGACGCCGCGACGCGGGCCCCGCGCACAAGGCTCGTGCGCGGGGCCCGCAGGGTGAAGCCGGGGACGGGGGAGGGTCAGCGAACCGTGGTGACCCGGTGCTCCTTGAGAGCGCTGCAGTTCGAGCCGAAGACCGAGACGTAGACGTTCTTGATGTTGCCGCCCCAGTCGACGCAGTGTGCCTTGCCGTAGACGGAGGCCGGTCCGGCGTACGAGGTGAAGACGCCGGTGTCGTCGGCGCCCTGGCCGGTGTCGCTCACGTACAGCCAGGCCGACATGTCCACGGCCGTGCCCGGGGTGCTGCGGATGGTGGCCACACAGTTGCGGCCGTTGGCGGCGTTGTAGGTCAGGTAGATGGTGCCGAGCGAGCCCACCGCCGCGGAGTTGACCGTCTTGTAGCCGCTGCCGCACACCTTCTGCGGCGTGGTGTTGGCCGCCGCGGACGCGGGTGAGGCCAGGACGGCGGTGGAGCCGGCCGCGAGCGCGGACACGGCAGCCAGTGAGAGCACGGAACGCGTGAATCGCATATTTCCCCCTTGTGGTCTTACTTGCTGTTTTCTCTCACTGGGTGTGACAGGCCTGATGGGTGAAGGGTTGTCATGTGATGTGCGATATGGCTGAGAGTTGTACGAGTGGCTGGGATTCGTCGTCGCGGGCCCCGGGGTGTGCTCCCCGTGTCGGATTAAGTAAGGTGAGCCTTACCTAATCCCGGGAGGGAAGATGATCCACCCTGTGACGCCTCCGGAGCCCACCGACGCCGAGCGCGCCCGAACGATCCTGGCCGCCGCCGACTCCCTGGCCCTGAGCGTGAACCGCGGTGACCTCCGCTACGACTGCGTGGCACTGCACACCGTCGACGCGGCGTCCCGCCTCCTGCTGCTCGATCCCGCGGACCCCTGCCTCACCGCCGAACTCGCCGCCGCTCCCGGCTCCGGCCTCGCGGCCTACGCGGAGTTCACCGACATCGCCCCGATCGCCGTACGGGACCGGGTCCGCGCCCGCCTCGCGCTCAGCGGCCGCCTCACCCCGGCCGGACCCGACACCCTCGTCTTCCGGCCCGCGCGGGCCGCCCTCTCCGTGGACGACACCGTGCGCACCCTGGACGCCGCGACGCTCGGCGCGGCGAACCCGGACCCGCTGGCGGCCCGCGAGGCGGAACTCCTCGGCCACCTCGACACGGGCCACGCCGACATCCTCGTCCAACTCGCCGAGCTGGTACGGCAGGGCGACCTGTCCGGCATCGATCGGATCCGGCCCGTCCGACTCGACCGCCAAGGGCTCGTCCTGCGTCTGGAAGCGGCCGACGGCGCCGTCGACGACGTACGCATCGGCTTCCTGACGGAGGCGCAGGGCCCCTACGACGTGGGCCTGTGCATCCAGGAACTGCTCGATCCCGCCACCGCCCGCCACTGAGGAGACGCCGGCCATGCCACGGGGAAACATCACCACGACCCGGACCAAGCCCGAGACGCAGGAGCCGCTGCGGCTCCACGTCGTGCGGCGCGAGCGGCTCTCGCCGCACTTCGTGCGCGTCACCCTCGGCGGCGGCGACATCGACCGCTTCCGGCCGATGGGCTACGACCAGTGGTTCCGCCTCTTCCTCCCGGCCCCCGAGGGAACGGCGGCCTCGCTCGACCGCGTGCCTGAGCGACTGACCACCATGAGCTACCTCAGACTTCTCACCGCCCCCAAGGGGTCCCGGCCCGTCCTGCGGAACTACACGGTGCGCGCCCACCGCCCGCACGGCCCCGAAGGCCCGGAGATCGACGTCGACTTCGTGCTGCACGGACACGAGGACGGCGCGGCTGCCGGCCCCGCCTCGACCTGGGCCGAGAACTGCTCCGTCGGGGACGCCGTCGTCCTGGTCGACGAGGGCATCGGCTACCAGGCGCCGGACGGAGTGCGCCACGTCGTGCTCGCCGCCGACGAGTCGGGGCTGCCCGCCCTCGCCGGGGTGCTGGCCTCACTGCCCGAGGACACCACCGGCACAGCCGTCATCGAGGTGCCGACGCCCGAGGACCGGCAGAAACTGACCGCGCCGCACGGCGTCGAGGTCGTCTGGGTCGAGCGCGGCGTCACCGGCCCGCCGGTCCCGGGAGCGGCGGCGCTGGCCCGCGCCCGCGAACTCCCGCTCCCCGAAGGCCCGTTCTACGGCTGGGTGGTCGGCGAGTCCGGCCTCGCCACCGGTCTGCGCCGGCACTGGGTGGCGCAGGGCGTACCGAAGGACCACATCATGTTCTGCGGCTACTGGAAACACTGACCGCGGCCTCCGGAAGCGACCGTCTAGCGTTCGAGCTCGCGGTGGGCGGTCTCCGGCAGCCGCAGGTACACCGCCGACGACACGAGGCAGAGCACGGCGACATACCAGGGGAACAGTCCGCTGTGCCCGATCTCCTTGAACCAGGTGCCCATGTACGGTGCCGTACCGCCGAACAGCGCCACCGTCAGTGAGTAGGGGAACCCGATCCCGGCCGCCCGCACCCGGGCCGGGAACACCTCCGCGTTCACCGCCGCCGAGATCGACGTGAAACCGGTGAGCAGCACCATGCCCGCGCACTGCGTCAGCAGCAGCGAACCGAACGAACCCGTCAGCACGTGCAGCAACGGCACGCTCAACAGCGCGAACCCGAACCCGAAGAAGAGCAGCAGCGGCTTGCGCCCGAACCGGTCGGAGAGCATGCCGCCCACCGGCTGCAGCAGCGCGAAGAACGCCAGCGAGATCGTGCCGGCGAGCAGCGCCTGCGACTTGTCGATGTCCGTGTTCAGCTCCGCGTACGTCGGCAGGTACGACGTCCACGTGTAGTACGCGAGCGTGCCGCCCGCTGTGATCCCGCAGATGAGGAGCGACTGGCGCGGGTGCTGGCGCAGCGCGTCGAACAGGCCGGGCCGTTCCTTGCGCTCCGTGCGGGTCTCCTGCGCGCCCTGCCGGATCCAGAACCCGACGAGGCTGAGCAGCGCCCCCGCAAGGAACGGCACCCGCCACCCCCAGCCGTCCATCTGCCCCTCGGCGAGGACGCTCACCAGCAGCGCGGCGACGCCCGACGCGATCAACTGGCCGATCGACGTGGACACGTACTGGAAGGACGAGAAAAGGCCGCGCCGACCGGGGCCCGCCGACTCCACCAGGAAAGTCGTCGATGCCGCGAACTCCCCGCCCACGGAGAGGCCCTGGAGCAGCCGGGCCAGCACCAGGACGACCGGCGCGAGAACACCCACGGCCGCGTACGTCGGCGTGATCCCGACCAGCAGACTGCTGCCGCCCATGAGCAGGATGGTCACCGTGAGGGCGGAGCGGCGACCGTGCCGGTCCGCGACCGCGCCCATCAGCAGCCCACCGACGGGCCGCATGAAGAAGCCGACGGCGAAGACGGCGAACGTCGACAGGAGCGGGACGAGCGAGTTGCCGGCGCTCTTGGGAAAGACCTGGTCGGCGATGTATGTCGCGAGGAACGTGTACGCGTACCAGTCGTACCACTCGACGGCGTTGCCGACGGATGCGGCGAGGAGCTGGCGGACCGGGTGGGCGGGGCGAAGGGCGGTTGTGGCGGTCTCAGTCATGATCCTGTCCCGTTCCCGGGAACGACCTCTTTCACGCGCGGGCTGCCATGGCGGTCGGCGTGGAACGGGCCGGTGCGGGGTGCCACGTCGGCGGCTTCGGCCAGGTGCCACGTTCCGGCGCAGGCCACCGCGGCCCGGGCCCCGCGGGGCGCGTCGTACCAGGAGTGCACCGGCTGCGCGGCGTCGCCCGCCTTGAAACCGGCCTCCGCCCGCACCCACAGGGTCAAGGTGTCCGTGCCTGGCGGGAGTCGGGCGGAGGAGAGCGCGGGGAAGCGCCGCCGCATCAGCTCGGGGTCGGGTGGGACGCGGTCGTACGGTTCGATGTCCACGCCCACCCGGCCGCGCCCCACGGCGACCGCCACCAGCCCTTCCGTGTGACTCGTGCTGATCCCGAGCCAGAGGTGACCGGGAAGGAAGGGCCTGCCGTGGCCGGCGCGGTCACAGTCGGGGCAGTGCTGGCGCACCTCCAACTCCGCCGCCGGGCGGCCGGTGACGTGGGCCGCGCACCAGCGCAGCAGCAGGCGGGCGGCCAGAACGTCGTCGCGGCGGGACGGGATGCGTACGAGCGCGAGTCGGCGCCGTTCCCAGTCGGCGAGCGTCCGCTCGTCCGCTGCCGGTGCGGCCAGCACCTCGGTGGTGCGGGCGACCACGACGAGCGTCGGCACGCCGGCCGGCCGGGACGCGGGCCCGCCCGCCCGCGTGCTCATGCCGGGGCGGTGTCCGACGGGCTGAGGAACCGCTCACGGATGCGGTCGAGCGTGCGGAAGTCGTCGATGGTCGACGTCTGGAGGTCGATCGTCCAGCCGCTGATCGACTCGAGCAGGTCGATGAACTCCAGGAAGTCCATCGAGTCGATCAGCCGGGCCTCGATCAGGTCCTCGTCGGGGGCGATGTCCCCTTCGAGTCCGGGGTTCTTCTCGTGGATCCACTCGATCACGGATTCCATGGCGCTGTGTGGTCCTTACCTGGCGGAACGGGCGGGGGAGGCGGAGACATCGGCGCGGGGCCGTACGTGGTCGAGCACGTCGAGGGCGTTCTCGGCGGAGCCGTGGGTGAGGACCATGGCGTGGACCCACCGTTCGACGCCGAAGGCGACACAGGCGCTGAACGCGGTGCCGTGCGGGCCGGCGCTGATGCCGAGGCGGTCACCGAAGAAGTTGCGGTGCCGGTTCACCGAGGCGATGGCCGTGCCGTCGGAAGCGCTGTACTCGTGCTTGACGGGATCGAGGGCCATGAGCCGGGCCCGGGATCCCTGCCGGTCGTAGAACGGATCGTCCGCAGCCGCCCGGGTCAGGTCGAGACCGAGTCGTTCGGCAAGGTCCGTGACGAACCGCCCGCCCCGGTCGAGGTGTTCGACGCAGCCGTCCTTGGTGCCCAGGTACAGCACCTCCCGCATGTGGAAGCCGTGCAGTCTGCGCAGTCCCTCGTAGTGGGTCTCGTTGCGGAAGCAGCGGCCCGTGGCGGACAGGCGCAGTCCTTCCTCGCCGACGTCCTGGCCCTCCAGCGACAGCAGCAGGCCGTAACACGTGGCCGAGGGCAGTAGGTGTCCGGTCGCACGCAGCGGTGCGTCCACCGGTGGTCCGCCGTCGGCCAGCGCGTCGAACGCCTCGGGATCGAACCGGCCGGCCGGAACCCCCAGGTGCGGGAAGTTGCGGAAGTAGTCCAGGCGCGCGAGGCCCGCGGCCGGCAACAGCGGTGGTCCGAGGCACTCGGGTGCCGCCATCTGCTCGGCCAGGCCGAGCAGAAGTGCGTCCAGGCCGTGCAGGAGAGCCGTGTGCACGGGATCGAGCGCGAGCAGTCCTGGGCCGGGGCCGCGCAGCGGCGGCGACGGCCGGGTCGAGGTGTTCATGCAAACCGCTTCCTGCGAAAGGGGACGGGTGCGGGGAGCCGGGACATGCGGGAGCGCAGCGACGGTGCTGAGCCGTCAAGAACGCGGTCACGGCGTCGAGTTGTGGACCTTAGAGCGACGCCACGGAATTTGTCTAGACCAGAGAGGCGTCATGGGTGCCGGTGGCCTGAATGACTCGTTCTGCGGCTCAAACAGCGCTCAAATGGCCTTCAAATGGGGGTACTTGACAGAGCTCGCGGTCTAGACCAGTGTTCGATCGCTCCTTCATCCCGCTTCTCCCACCGGGCTGACGGCGGAGCGGAGCGCTGCCACGGCCGTGCCGTGCGCGAGCCAGCCGAACCACCGCCGGACGTCGCAGAAGGAACCCCATGCCCACCACAGCGCCCGCCCGCTCCCGCCGGCCCCGCCTGCACCGCGCCGCCACCGACCGGCCCTACTTCAGCGCCGACGGCGAGTCCTACCTCGCCCAGACCGCCCTGCGCGAACTCGACAAGACGCGTCCGTTACGGGTGCTGTCCGCTGATCAGTTCGCCCACTGGCAGACCTACGGCTACGTCGTCGTCCGCGAAGCGATCCCGGCCGCATCCGCCCGTCGGCTGCTGGACTTCACCTGGGAGTTCCAGGGCCTCGACCCCGACCGGCCGCAGACCTGGTTCGAGGACCGGCCCTGGCGCTCCCGGCTCGACCGGCAACTGCACATCTACGGATTCGTGGAGGCCTACCACCACCAGTTGCTCTGGGACAGCCGCCAGAACACCCGGGTGTACGACGCCTTCGTCGACGTATGGGACTGCGAGGAGCTGTGGGTCACCCTCGACCGGCTGAACCTCAACCCGCCCAACCGCGGCAATCGCGACCGCGCCCTGATCGATCCCACCGACCGCGGATTCGACATCGAACTGCACTGGGACATCGACACCACCCTCGGGATCCCTCCGCAGCGGGTGCAGGGCATCATCGCCCTCAACGAGACCAGCCCCGAGACCGGCGGCTTCCAGTGCAACCCCGAACTCTTCCGCCGCTTCGACCAGTGGGCCCCGCTCCAGCCCGCGGACCGCGACCCGCTGCGCCCGGACGCCGACCGCGACGCGTTTCCCGTCGTCAGGCCCGAACTGCACCCCGGCGACCTGCTCATCTGGAACGGACTCCTCGCGCACGGAGTGGCCCGCAACACCTCGGACGACGGCGTGCGGGCGGTGCAGTACCTCTCGATGATGCCCGCGCTGGAGGAACACGACCGCCTGCGCACCTCGCGCGTCGAGTCCTGGCGCCACCTGCGCACCCCGCGCTGGAACCGCACCCTCGTCGGCGACCCCGTACGGCACGAGTCCCAGCGCTACCCGACCGCCGAACTCGACGACCTCGGAAGCCGGCTGCTCGGGCTCACGTCCTGGCACGAGCCGCGTCCCGCCACGAACGCCGAGGAGCGCGCGTGCGCCGCATCTGCCTGACGCTCCCCACCGACCGGCCCTGCGCCCCGGCCATCGCCGACGTCGCCCGTGAAGCGGCGTACGGAGCCCGCGCCTTCGGCGTCGAGGTCCACGTCCTCGTCCTGGACTCCGCCTCCGCCGCCGCGCGCGCCGAACACCGCACGGTCGTCGACGACCTGGCACCCGCACCGGGCGTCGTCGTCCACCACCTCGACGAGCAGGCACAACGCGTCGTGCTGCGGGACATCGCCGCCACCGCCGCGCCCGCCGACGCCGCCCGACTGCTCGACCTGCTGCTGCCCGCCGGAGTCTCGTACGGCGCCTGCACCGACCGCGCGTTCCTGATCGCGGAGACACTCGGCTGCGCCTCGGTGCACCGCCGGGACTCCGACAGCGGCTACCAGGAACATGCCGGAGAGACCGTCTTCCCGATCCACCACGAGCTCGCCTTCCTCGACACCGTGGCGGCCGACGCCGCCTCACATGTGTCGGCCCGCAGGCTTCGTCCAGGCGCGCGGGACCGCCGCGTGGCCCTGGTGGGAGGGTCGTTCATCGGCGAGATGTCCGTCGACCTCGACGGGATACGGCAACGCGACCCCGCCGCCTACGAGCGGATCCTCACCCTCACCGTGCCCGACGACTACCCGGAGCTGTGGCGAGCCACCCTCGCCGCCGACTCCTTCCGCGGCGGCGGAACGACACCCTTCAGCGAAGACCGCACCACCCTCACCAGCGTCCCGCCCACCCGCGTCGACATGTGCAACATCGCCCTGTCGCGCGCGGTGTACGCGAGAGTCCCCCTGCCCCCGGCCAGGGACACCGTCGGCAGCGACTACTTCCTCCTGCACGCGGTGCACGCGGCCGAGCTGCCCGGCGTGCTCCACAACCGGCACATCGTCAACCACCACACGCCGGACCGGCGCACCGACGCGGCGTTCCTCGCCTACCAGGTCAGACTCGCCAAGTACTTCCTGGCCGTGCCACGCCTCCACGAGATCCACACCGCCCTCGCGGCCGCGGGCCCCGACCTGCTCGACGAGCACGGGCGGATACGGACCGCCGCCGTCGCCGACGCGGTACGCCTCGGCGCCGCCGACCCGCGCCCGCAGGACGCCCGCCGGCTGGACACCCTCGACGCCGTCCTCCGGGGCCTCGACGGACGCTGGACCGAGGCAGCCGACCTGCTGGGGGACCGCCGGGACCACCTGCTCGCCGAAGCACGCACCGACCTGGCGGACTTCGCGTTCCTGCTGGACGCGTGGCCCGCGCTGATCCGGTCCGCCCGCGCCCGGGAGACGGTGAGCGCACGATGACGGAAGTGACTCCCGAAGTGTGCGCCCCCATCGACAGGGAACACACGCACACCGTTCCCTACAGCGCGGGCGTCGCCCGCCGCGGCCCGCTCGCCCTCGGGCAGACCAACATGATCCGGTGCATCCTGCGCGACGACCCCGTGCAGATCAACATCCACGACGTGTGGCCCGCACCGGACGGCACCTCCGTGGCAGCCGCCCTCGACGCCCTACGTGTCCTCGTGGAACGGCACGAGGCCCTGCGCACCACCTTCCCGCACCGCCCCGGCGATCTGCCCGGCGAACAACACGTCGCGTCCGAGGGCGCCTTCGAGGTCACCGAGCGCCCGCACCCAGCCCTCCCCGAGGCACCGCACCGGTACGCCGAATTCGTCGCCCGGCGGGCCCGCCACGGCCGCTTCCGGCTCGACCGCGACTTCCCGCTGCGCCTCACCCTGCTCACCCATGACGGAGCCGTCACCCACGTCGCCCTCGCCGCCAGCCACGCCGCGGTCGACGGCACCGCACTCGCGATCCTGCACGACGAATGGCGCACCCTCGTCACGGGCACCACCCTCGCCGCCCCGACCGCCCGCACCCCGCTCGACCTCGCGGCCGACGAGACCTCGGCTGCGGGACACCGCAAGAGCGAGGCCTCCCTGGGCTACTGGGAACGGGTCCTGCGCACCGCGCCCCAGGCCATGTTCGCCGAACCGCGCCTGCGCGCCGGCGACCACAGCACCGCACAGCTGTCCCTGCGGTCGGCGCGGGCCGGACGGGCCCTGCGCGCCGTCGCCGCCCGCACGGGAAGTCCCGCCCCGACCGTCCTGCTCGCGGCCTGGTGCACCCTGGCCGCCCACCGGGCGGGACAGCGCACCTGCGTCGCCGCGGCACCGACCTCGAACCGGAACCGGTCCGGGCTCGCCCGCAGCGTGACCACCCTCTCCCAGGACGCCCTGCTCAGCCTCGACATGAGCGGCCCGACCTTCGACGCGGTACTGCGCAGGACCTGGGGCGCGGCCCTCGACGCCTACCGGCACAGCAGGTTCGACTCCGTGCGGCTCTGGCAGATGATCGACTCGGTCACCCGTGAACGCGGCAGCCGCTTCGCCCGCGACGTCGTGTTCAACGACGTGAGCAGCGTGCCCGCGACCTCCGTCGGCACCGCGGCGGTGGACCGGGACGACGAATCCCACGAACTCACCCTGGTCTGGGGCCCCGAGCAGGACCTGCCCACCCGTCTGCTCACCTTCGTCCACGCGATCGAGCCGGAGCTGCGCCTGTCGCTGTGGGCCGACTCCGCACTCTTCACCCGTGAGGAGGCCGAGGCCCAGCTCACCGGACTCGTCCGTCTGCTGGAGGCCGTCGCGCACGCGGACGTGCCGCTGGAAGACCTCACCGACGTCACCGGCGTACGTCCCGCGGCGCGCGACGCGAACTGGCACCGGGTCGACGGCTGCTGGATCTCCCGCACCGCCGTCGAGCGGGCGGTGAGCGACGCGGCCGGCTCGCTCCCGGCCCACGTCGCCGTCACGGACGAACCCGACGGCACCGGCCCGGAGGGCGGGAACGACAGCCGGCTGGTCGCCTTCGTCGCGGCGGCACCCGACGGCCGCGCCGCGACCCCGGGCGACCTCCACACCGCGCTGATGAACCAGGTCGCCCTGCGGTCCGAACTCCTCGCACCACACCACTACGTGATCGTCGCCCACGCCCCGCGCGAGGCCACCGACACCGCGGCGTGGCATCGGTTGCCCGTACTCACCGAAGGGAACGGCCGCCCACGGCCGATGTGACATGACCACCGACGACGCCCCCGACGCGCAGCCGCCCAGCCCCTGGCGTTCGGCACCCTTCCGCCTGTTCTTCACCGCACGCAGCGCCTCACTGCTGGCCGACGGCATGCTGATGGTCTCGCTGACCACCGCCGTGCTCGCCACGGGCTTCGGCCCTTCGGGCGTCGGCTACGCGCTGGCGGCGTGGATGGCCCCCATCGTCCTGCTCGTCCTCGTCGGGGGAGTGCTGGCCGACCGCTTCTCTCCGCAGACGACGATGGTCGCCGCCGATGTGCTGCGCATGTTCGCCATGCTGCTCATGGCCGCACTCCTCGCCTTCGGCGATCCGAGGCTGTGGCAGATCATGACGCTCATGGCGCTCAGCGGCGCCGCGACGGCGCTGTTCCAGCCCGGCCTGGCCGGCCTCGTACCGCAAGTGGCCCAGGACATCCAGCGGGCCAACGCCCTGCTGCGGGTGTCCGAGGCGATGAGCGCCCTGCTCGGTCCCGGACTCGCCGGCCTGCTCGTCGCCTACTGGGACGTCGCCGGGTCCTACACGGTGATCGCCCTCGCCTACGCGGTCAGCGCCCTCGGCCTGCTTCCCCTGCGCCGCTTCGCCCCCGAACACGACGAGGAGGCAGCGCCCATCTGGCACCGACTGGCCGTCGGCTGGCGGGAGTTCCGCTCCCGCGACTGGCTGTGGAGCGTCATTCTCATCTGGTCGGTGTTCGGACTGTTCGTGTTCGGCCCCGCGCTACCGCTGGGGGCCGCGCTCATCACCGAGCAGCACGGCGCGAGCGGATACGGCTGGATCGCCTCCGCCGACGGCGCGGGCACGATCATCGGCGGCCTGCTCGGGCTGCGCGCCCGCCCCCGCCGACCGGTCGTCGCCGGGGCGGCGGCGATGCTGATGTTCGCGCTCAACCCCCTGGCTCCCGCGCTGGGCTGGTCCTTCACCGCCACTGCGGCAGCCCATGTGCTGGGCGGGTGCGGGTTCGCCTTCTGGGGGGTGATGTGGGCGACGAGCGTCCAGACGCACATCCCGCTCGCCGTCCTCAGCCGGGTCTCCGCGTACGACGTCGCCGGCTCCATCATGGTCATCCCGCTGGGTCGTGCCCTGTCGGGACCGGCCGCCGAGACGTTCGGCGCGGCGCACGTCCTGGAGTTCTCCTCGGCGGTCGCTGTCGTCCTCCTCGCGGTCATGCTGATCGTCCCCGCCGTGCGGCGTCTGGGGCGTGAACCCGCGGAGGCAGTCTCCACGGATGCGGCCCGACTGGCACCGGCCGACGGCTAGTGCTCTGACCGGGAAGGTTCGCCGGGTTGGCGCTTCTGGCGGTTGGATGTGCGGTGACATGCGTCCGTCCGCTCGTTGGGGGTGTGGTGGCTGAGCCTGTCCGTGTGCGCAGGTTGACCGACCAGGAGGGGCAGAAGCTGCAGCAGATCGTGCGCCGCGGCAGCACCAGTTCGGTGCGCTACCGGCGCGCGACGATGCTGCTGGGCTCTGCCGGCGGGAACAGGGTCCCGGTGATCGCGCAGCTGGTGCAGGCGGACGAGGACACCGTCCGCGACGTGATCCACCGGTTCAACGAGATCGGCCTGGCCTGCCTGGACCCTCGATGGGCGGGAGGCCGTCCCCGCCTTCTCAGTCCTGACGACGAGAACTTCGTCGTCCAGACGGCCACCACCCGCCCGACCAAGCTCGGTCAGCCCTTCACCCGCTGGTCGATCCGCAAACTCGCCGCCTACCTGCGGAAAGTCCACGGCCGCGTGATCCGGATCGGCCGCGAAGCGTTACGGTGCCTGATCGCCCGCCGCGGCGTCACCTTCCAGCGAACCAAGACATGGAAAGAGTTACCCGACCCCGACCCCGACCGCGATGCGAAGCTCGACCGCGTCGAGCACGTCCTGGAGCACTTCCCGGACCGGGTCTTCGCGTTCGACGAGTTCGGCCCACTCGGCATCCGTCCCACCGCCGGCTCGGGCTGGGCCGAGCACGGGCACCCCGAGCGGCACCCGGCGACCTACCACCGCACCCACGGCGTCCGCTACTTCCACGGCTGCTATTCCGTCGGTGACGACACCCTGTGGGGCGTCAACCGCCGCAAAAAGGGCTCTGCGAACTCGCTGGCCAGCCTCAGGTCGATCCGCGCTGCCCGCCCGGACGGCGCCCCGATCTACGTCATCCTGGACAACCTGTCCGCCCACAAGGGTGAGACGATCCGGCGTTGGGCCAGGAAGAAACGCGTCGAGCTGTGCTTCACTCCGACCTACGCGTCCTGGGCCAACCCGATCGAGGCCCACTTCGGACCGCTGCGGCAGTTCACGATCGCCAACTCGAACCATCGCAACCACACCGTCCAGACCCGGGCCCTGCACGCCTACCTGCGCTGGCGCAACACCAACGCCCGCCACCCCGATGTGCTCGCGGCCCAGCGGAAGGAGCGCGCTCGCATCCGCAGCGAGAAGGGCATCCGCTGGGGCGGCAGACCCGCGCTCGCGGCGTGAGTTGCTCCGATCAGAGCTCTTCCGCGATGTTCTTGGACGCCCAGGTCCGGAACAGCGAGAGAGCCTCGGTCAGATTGCCCGGCCCACAAGCGACGTGAAACGTCTGCTCAGACGTCCACGCCATCACCCAGTCGTGCTCGCCCCGAGTAACCCGCTGACGCGGATGCTCCCGGTCGGCCAACTCCGTCTCCTCAAGATTGATCTTGACGAGCCACCCCGGGTTGTCGAGCGTCTCGATCCTCACACCCCACTCGTGCTCCCAGTCGCCATCGCACTGCAACGCGTACCAGGTCTGCAACCACTCAATGACGTGCTCGGATTCGGACATGCACGCGATGTTAAGCGAACCACAGGGGCGCCGAAGGACCCGGTGAACCTTCCTGGTCACGGCACTAGACGTCCTGTCCGGGAGCGGCTCAGGAACCGTCCGCGGTTCGAGCACGAGCGAGTACCTGCATCAGAGGCGCGCCTTCAGCCCCTCGACGAGCAGGTCGAGGCCGAACGCGAAGTTGCGGTCGAAGTCTGGGCTGGTGAGCGCCGACAGGGCGCGGTTCAGGTGGGGGTAGTCGCTCCCTGACGTCACGGCGTTCCGCAGCTTCTCCACGCCGGTCGTGCCGCCGTTCTCCGGGTCGGTGGCGGCCTGCTCCTCCAGGGTGTGGCCGACGGTGAAGTTGGCCACGGTGTACAGAGACAGGGCCGCGTCGTCGTCGGAGAAACCTGCCTCGCGCAGGATGCCGACAAGTGCCTCCGCGAAGCCGAGGACGCCGACACCCGTGGAGTGCGTACCCGCGAACACACGCGCCCCGTCCCGGCGGGCGAGCAGGGCTTTGCGCAGGGCGTGCGCGAGTGTGGCGAGCCGTTCGCTCCACGAGGCGTCGTCGGTGCCGACGGCCGACGCCGTGACCCCTTCCATCATCTGCTCCGACATGGCGGTGAGCAGTTCCTGCTTGGTCGCGTAGTAGCGGTACAGCGCTCCGGCCTGCACGCCCATCGCGTCGGCGAGCCGCCTCATGGTCAGGGCGTCGAGGCCCGACCGGTCCAGCAGGTCGAGGGCTGTTCGCACGGTGAGCGCGCGATCGATCCGGGAGGGGCGGCCGCGGGCCGGGGTTGACGGAGAGCTCATGGATCTCACTATAGTGAACAGCGTTCACGTGAACGCTGTTCACTAATTCTGGGGTGCGCAATGAGCGAGAGGGCGACGCCGATGGACGTCGATGTGATCGTCGTGGGAGCGGGGCCGACCGGGCTGATGCTCGGGTGCGAACTGGCGCTCGCGGGCGTACGGACGCGGATCGTGGAACGGCGCGCCGCACCACAGCAGGACTCGCGGGCGCTGAGCCTGCATCCCCGCAGCGTGGAGCTCATGGACCAGCGCGGACTGCTCGACCGGTTCCTGCCGCACGGCCGCACCGTGCCCGGCTGGCACTTCGCGCAGCTCCCCACTCACCTCGACTTCTCCGGGCTGGACACCCGGCACGGCTACACGCTGTTCGTCGCCCAGGCCCGCACCGAGGAGGTGCTGGCCGAGCGGGCGCACGAACTGGGTGTGGAGATCGTGCGCGGACACGAGGTCGTCCGGCTGAGCCAGGACGACGACGGAGTCGAGGCGGAGCTCCGAGGGCCCGGGGGCACCGAAACGGTCCGCGCCCGGTACGCGGTCGGCTGCGACGGCGGCCGCAGCATGGTGCGGCAGGCCGCCGGCATCGCGTTCCCGGGCACCGACGACACGCTCCAGGAATGCTGGGCGATTTCGCGGCCGTGGACCCAGACCCCGCCGTCCTGGACGCCGCCCGCGCCGGGGGCGTACTGGTGGCGCCGATGGAAGGCGGCGTGACGCGGCTGGTCCTCATCGACCCGGACCGCATGCGGGTGCCGAGCACGGAGCCGGTGACCCTCGACGAGTTCCGCGAGTCCCTGCGGCGGCAGTGCGGCTCCGACTGCGGGGTCACCGAACCCCGCTGGCTGTCCCGCTTCGGCAACGCCACCCGCCTTGCCGACACCTACCGCGCCGACCGGATCCTGCTGGCCGGCGACGCCGCCCACATCCACTTCCCCGCCGCGGGGCAGGGCCTCAACACCGGCCTGCAGGACGCGATGAACCTCGGCTGGAAGCTCGCCGCCGCAGTGCACGGATGGGCGCCGCCCGGCCTGCTGGACAGCTACGACACCGAGCGGCGCCCGGTCGGCCGGGCGGTCACGGAGAACACCGAGACACAGACACTGCTCGCGGAACTCACCCTCGTCCCGCAGTACGAACGCCCCGCCGCCGGCCTGCGCCGCCTCTTCGACGACCTTCTGCACATGGACGAGGTCAACCGCGCCCTCGCCTCGAGGATCTCCGGCCTCGCAACCGCCTATCGGCCGACCGAACCCGGGGCCGACCCGCTGGTGGGACGGCGCATGCCCGACATCGGGATCAAGGCCATCGAGCCCGCGACACGTGTGTACGACCTGCTCCCCGCAGCCCGGTTCGTCCACCTCGACCTCACGGGCACCCCGGACACCGCGGCGTCCATCGACGAGGGCTGGTACTCACGGATCACCACGACGACCGTGACCTCACACGACGACCACGCGGAACTGCGGGGACTCACCGAGATCCTGGTGCGCCCCGACGGACATGTCGCCTGGGCGACACGCGCCACCGACACCGCGGCCAGGTCCGCCGAACGACACGCCGCGCTGACGGCCTGGGCCGGAACACCGTAAAGAGACGCCAAGGTCGTCGCCCCGCTCGCAGGGGGAACACTCCGGGGGCCAACCGCACAGCTTCCCGGATACCACATCACCCCTGTGAATCCTGCCCACTTGAGGCCACCAGCGCGACCACGAAAGCCAATTGCGCCTACCAAGGGACGGGACCGCAAGGCATTTCGCCTTCACCACCGAACCGCAGCACCTGCGGTGCCAGCCTCCCAGGGGGCCCGGATCCGGCCCGTCGCCGACATCCCGCCCACCATCCCGCTCACGCCGCGCGAACTGGAGGTTCTGCGGCTCATCGCGGGCTGTGCGGGTCCGACACCGCGGGCTACGACCACTGGGAACATCGGAATCAATCATCCGGCCCCGCCTCGCCCGTCCCGGGCTAACCTGGTTCAGGACAGGCGGAGTCGGGTCTCCCGGGGCCGCCCGCCACATCGGAGTCGGGGGAGGACGGATGTTGGCCGAGTCACTGACGGCGCTCGCCGGCGCGGGGGCCAGCTCGCTGATCGGAGCCATGGCCACCGACCTGTGGCAGGGCGCCCGCGGCGGGATCGTCCGGCTCTTCGGGCGGGGCGGCGAGGCCCGTGGGGAGGCGATCGGCGCGCAGCTCGACGAGGACGCTTCCCTCGTCCGCACCGCCGAGCCCGCCGGCGCGGACGAGATCCGGGCCGAGCTGCTTCCCGTATGGCGTCGGCGGCTGCTCCTGCTGCTGGAGGAACACCCCGAATCCGAGGGCGAGTTGCGGGAACTCGTCGCCCGCGTACAGGACGGCCTGCCCGCCGAACGCAAGGTGTGGACGCAGTCGAACACCGCCCGCGACCACGGCACCGTCTTCGCCGTGCAGAGCGGCAACCTGCACTACCACCAGGCGGCCGAGGGACAGGCGCCACCGCCCGCCGACGAAGACGGCGCGGACGGCACCGGCTGACCGTGGACCTCCCCGACGAGGTCCACCAGCAGGTCCACGCTGTCGCCGGCTTCGCCTACGGCGCGGTCGGCGCCGACATCCACGTCTTCGGCGACGGCACCCCCGTCTACCTGCTGTACGCGCGCGACACCCACGGCGCCGCCGACGGCCTGCGGCGGGACTCCGCCTGGCTGCGCGCCCAGCCCAGCAGGATGCTCGACGCCCGCAGCGAGATCGTGGAGTTCACCGGCCGCGAGCCGGAGCTGGACCGGCTTCGCGCGTGGCGCGACCAGCCCGCGCAGACGGCCGTGCGGTGGCTGCACGGACCCGGCGGCGCCGGCAAGTCCCGCCTCGCGGCCCGCTTCGCCGCCGAATGCGCCGACGCCGGCTGGCTCGTCGTCGACGCCGTGCACGGCACCGACACCCATCCGCCCGCCGAGGGCAGCCAGGACCTGCGCACCGACCACCGTCCCGGGGTGCTGATCCTCGTCGACTACGCCGACCGCTGGCCGGACGCCCACCTCGCCTGGCTCTTCCACAACGGCCTCCTGCGCGGCGAACTCCCCGCGCGCGTCCTGCTCATCGCCCGCTCCGTACGGCCCTGGCCCGCCCTGCGCGCCCAGCTCGGCCGCCGACGGCGCCCCACCGATCTCTCCGACCAGCCGCTGGAGCCGCTGGCCGACTCCGGCCGCCAGGGGGAGCGCGCCCGGATGTTCGACGCCGCCCGCCGGGGCTTCGCCGCCCACTACCCCGACCCCGGTGCCCTCGGAGCCCTCCGCCCGCCCCACGAGGACCTCGCCCGCCCCGACTTCGGGCTGACCCTGGCCGTCCACATGGCCGCGCTTACCGCCGTCGACGCCCTCGCCGCCGGCCGGGAACCACCCGAGGACCTCGCCGGGATGACCGCCTACCTCCTCGATCGCGAGCACGAGAACTGGCGCCGCCCCGACGCGCACGTCCCGGGCACCCCGGTCGCGGACGCCGCCGCCGACGAGCGCCGCGGACTTGACCTCGCCCGCACCGTCTTCACCGCCGTCCTCACCGGCCCGCTGCGCCGCGACGCCGCCCGCCCCCTGCTGGACCGCCTCCTGTTACGGACCCCGGCCGACCACGCCCTGACCGCCCACGCCGTGCACTACCCGCCCACCGACCCGGCGGCCGCCCAGGTACTCGAACCACTGCTCCCCGACCGGCTCGCCGAGGACTACCTCGCCCTCACCCTCCCAGGGAGCCCCGTCACCGGATACCCGACCGACCTGTGGTCGGTCACCGGCGCGACCCGCATCCTCCAGCGCGACGCGGGAGCCGCACCACCCTGGACACCCCGCGCCCTCACCTTCCTCATCGCCGCCGCCGAGCGCTGGCCGCACGTCGGCCCCGCCGTCCTCTTCCCGCTGCTGCGCCGCGACCCCGCCCTCGCCGTCCGTGGCGGCGGCGCCGTCCTGGCCGCGCTCGCCGCCCTCGACTCCGTGGACCTCGACGTCCTGGAGGCCATCGAACCGCTGGTGTCCTCGCGCGACGTACGGGTGGAGACGGGCACCGCGGCCCTGGCCTCGCGCCTCGCCACCCATCGCGTCGAAGGGTCCACCGATCCTTCGGAACGGGCCCGGTTGCTCCGTGACTTGGTCGCCGCACACCTCAAGGCGGACCGAAGGATCGACGCGCTGGCGCTCATGGAGGAGGTCGTACGGCTCACCCGGGAGACGGCCCGACAGGGTCCGGTGCACCGGCCCGACTACGCCGACGCCCTCCTCAATCTGGGCGGCCTCTTCATCGGGGAAGTCGCCCCCGAGCGCCAGGTCGAACTCCTCCGCGAGGCCATCGGGCTGCTGGAGCAGGACGCGGTGGACGCCAAGTTCCTGGGCTCCCTGGCCCAGGCGCACACCCGGCTCGCCTTCGCGCTCTGGCGGACCGGGGCCCCGGCGGCCGCCCACGCCTCCGTGGCCGAGGCACAGCGTCTCTTCGGGGAGATCCTGGACCGCGACCCCCTGCTGTATCTCGCGCTGGCCACGGACATGAACAGCCTGGAGATGGTGAACGGCTACCTGCTGGCCAAGTCCGGGCGCTCGACGGAGGCCGCCGAAGGCGCGGGCCAAGTGGTCGAGTACCTGACCCAGATGGCGGATCTCGACCCGGCCGGCCACGGGGAGGAACTCGCAGGCGCGCTGTACACCCAGAGCCTGCACCTGTGGGACGCCGGGCGGCACGCCGAATCCGTCGACGCGCTCCTGAGATCCATCCGCCTCTACCGCCAACTCGCCGAGGTGGGAGCCCGCTTCCAGGACCTCCTCGCCGCCCGCCTCGACGATGCCGCGGCCAAGCTCATCTCCCTGGAGCGGCACACCGAGGCCACCGCGATCGTCGAGGAGAGCCTCGCCCTGCACCGAAAGCGTCTCGCCCGCCTTCCGGACACGACAGACGGCCGAGACGCAGCCGACGCGGAACACCGTGCCATCGGCACCGCGCTGCTCTATCTGCGGGAGCGGCGCGGCGCCGACCGCCTGGCCTGGGGAACGCCGGCCGAGATCGACGCGGTGGCCGAGCGGCTCGTACAGGCAGCAGACCCGGCGGCGCTCTGGAGCCTCATGCAAGCGGTCCCCGTCACCGACGCGCTGCGGATCGCCCACCGCCGGCCGCCCGAGCACTGGGCCCCGCCCGAGGACCCCCGTGGTCTGGTCGCCCGGCTCACCTCGCGGCGCCACCGGCCGCGGGCCGCCGAGCGCACGGCCCGCGCCGCCGCGGAGCGGGCCGTGTGGCGGCTGCCCGACCGAGGGGACCCGGGCACGGCCGGTCAGACGGGTGCGGGTCTGCTGTCCTTCGCCCCCGAAGGGCCGGGGCGGGCGCCGGTCTTGGCCCGGGAGGCGTACCTGCCCGGCGGGGCGCACCCCGACGGCGTGTTCTCCACGCGCATCGACGTGTACGACCTCCGTTCCCGCTCCGTGCTCTGGTCCGCCGACCACCACAGCTCCGGCTCCACCGCCGTGACCTGCCTCGGCGCCGACGCGGTCGTCACCCTGAGCACCCAGCCGTACCGGGCGGAAACGGAACTCGTCCTCTACGGGCCGCACGGGGCGGAGGCCCTCGCACAGGGTCGGGCCCTCAACGGGGCCCGGATCTTCGCCACTTCGCGCTTCTTCGTCGTCCTGCTGTGCGGTACGACGGCTGTCCTGGTCGGCACGCACGACGGTCGCCTCGAGGAGGCCGACCTGTACGACGGCCTCGGTCTGGAGGACGTCACCGTCCATGCCGTCGACCCCACCGGCGAGCGCCTCCTGCTGGCGGACCGGCGCCGCGTGCTCCTCACCGACGCCGCCCTGGAACCGCTGTCGGACGGCGGCTGGTGGGGGGTGCCCGAGCAGCACGGCACGGTCGAGTCCGCGGTGTTCCTGTCTTCCGAGGAGTTCGTCACCGCCGCGTCGACCGGCGGCGTGTACCTCTTCCAGCAGGAGTCCGACCGGCCCGCGGTGACCGCCTGGCACGCCGGGCCGCCGCTGGAGGACCTGATCGCCGTCCCCGGATGGCGCGTCGTCGGCGGCCGGTCCCGCGACGGGGCGGAGGCGCACTTCCACGACGCGGTCGCCCTCGCCCCGGTACCGGCGCCACGCCAGCTCGCGAGGGCGTCGGGCGAGGACCCGCCCCGCTTGCGGGCCGCCTCGCCGGGAGGCCGCCACGTGGTCCACGGCTCGACCGTGCACGACCTCGGCGACCCCCTCTCCTTCCTGGACAGGCCGCTCGCCTCCCTCACCCCGGCAGACCGGGGGCTCCTCGGCGACTACCTCGACCGGGGGAGGGCGCCCTCGGCCGCGATCCGGGAACTGCTGGAGCTCGTACGGGACCTCGGGTCCCCCACGTGACCGCCACCGAGCCAGAGAGTGACCGCGAATGTTCCGCAGGAAGCGCGCCAAGGGCACCCCGCCGGACCCCGGAAGGCCGACGCACCCCGAGCACCCTGACCGCACAGAGCGGCCACCGAACCCGCCGCCGGAGCCCGGCGGTCCGGAAGACCCCCTCGACCTCCGGCTGGGCGAGCACGACGAGGGGCCGATGCACCTCACCATGGACACCACCCAGAGCATGCTCGACAACCTGCTCGACGGGGAGCGGAGACTGGGCCCGGGCCACCCCGACGTCCTGCGGCTGCGGTACAACTACGCCTTCTTCCTGTGCGTCTGGTCGGCCGCCGCCCCGCCCGGGGACACGTACATGCAGGACAAGGCGATCCCTCTGTTCCTGGTCAACCTGGATCACCAGACGGCGACCCTGGGCCCGTACGCCGGCGACACCCTGCTGACCCTGTACGGGATCGGAAGCGCCCACCTCTCGGCGGGACGCCCGACCGAAGCCCTCCCGTACCTGCAACGGGCCCTTGAGGGCAGCGAACTCGACCCCGACCGGGACGAGCAGCAGATCCTCGACCGCCGCGAGAAGCTGTCGGACGCCTATGCGGCGGCGGACGACACCGACCGTGCGATCGCCCTGCTGGAGGAGACCGTGGCCGGCAGCAGGCGCCTCCTGGCGCCGGGCACCGAACGACTGGACGCCCGCAAGCAGAAACTGTTCACCGCCTACCACGAGGCAGGACGCCCCGAGGCCGAGGCGCTGTGCCGGGAGATCCTCGCCGACAAGGAGCGCTTCTACGGCCCGGACCATCTCAGCACCTACATCTGGGTGGACAACCTGGCCCACCTCCTCCACGACGCCCGTGACCTCGACGGGGCCATCGCCTGCTACGAACGGGCGGTCAGCGGCTTCGAGCAGATCCACGGACCCGACAGCGACGCGACCTCCTACCGCTACCACAACCTCGCGATCGCCCACCTGGAAGCCGGCCGCCCCGAGGTGGCCCTGCCGTACCTGAAGGCGTCCCTCGCCGCGCGCGAACACAGCCGGGGCCTCGACGACCCGGGGACCCTGGACGCCCTGATCTCCCTCATCTCCGGCTACGACCAGGCCGGGCGGCTCACCGAGGCGATCGCGGCGACCGAACGCCTCATCGCGGACGTGACGCGTGTCGGCGGCCCGCAGCACCCCAAGCTCCCCGAGGTGTACGCCTATCTGGCGGAACTCAGGCGCGTCGGTCGGGACGACCTCTAGCCGAAGATGAGCTCGACGTTCTTGTTCACACAGACACGAAGGACGCGGAGCAACTCACTGACGTCTTCGACGCGCCGTCGGTGGACGTGGGTGTTACATCCGTCGGGCCGAGGTTGGTCGCGGATCGCCTCCAGCCGCGGCAACATCGCGGCGCATTGCGCAGGTGTGACTTCGCCCTCGGCGTCCGGGTGGTCGAGCAGCGGCGCGAGCGTGGTGGCGATGCTCGACCATGGCCGATCCCCGCCAAAGCCGATCATGTCGGCGAGCACGAAGCCGCGATGACGACGTATCGGGCCCGGACGTCTCCTGGTCCCACACCGGCTTCGGCCCGTTCAGGGCGCGGCCGGCCCAGGCCGTGTCAGTGGCGGGCAGTAGGGTCAGTTGAGGGAGCCGCAGCGGGGCTTGGGGCGACTGCGCTTCGTGTGGCGTCCAGGCGTCAGGCCACGTCCGAGGCGATGATCCCGGTGCGACTAACCCGGGTGACGAAGGGGGGATCGTGAGGCGACCGTTGTTGTTTCTCGACGTGGACGGGCCGCTCAACCCCTATGCGGCCAAGCCGGAAAGGCGCCCTGCCGGTTACATCACACTCAGAGTGGCTCGCGATCCCTCAACGGACCACGCAGGACTCTCGAACCGCCGGTCCTTGCGGGTCTGGCTCAACCCCGCGCACGGGCAGGCCCTCCTTCAGCTCGACTACGAACTGTGCTGGGCCACCACATGGATGGCCGACGCCAACCGGTGGATCGCTCCGGTGCTCGGCCTCCCCGAACTTCCCTTCGTCGACTTCGGCGACGCCCTGCTCCAAGAGCGCCCCGATGGGGTCCACTGGAAGACCGGCCCTCTCCTGGACTACGCCAAGGGACGCCCCTTCGCCTGGGTGGACGACGAGCAGGGCAGCAGCGACGAGCGACACGTAGCCGCCCATCACCCGGGGCCAGGGCTTCTTCATCACGTCAACCCGCGCATCGGTATGCGCGGGGACGACTTCCACAGGCTTGCCGATTTCGCCCGATCACTGGACACCCGACAAACCGATGGCTGAGCAGGTCACGTATCCATCAGACCCGTACAGGCCACCGTGATCATGAGGGGTGCCTTTGAATAGGCCCCGCCGGCGGAGCGGCTCGCGCTGTGCCCGCCCTTCGGCCGGACGACGGCGCTTTGTTCACAGGCTCTCAGCCGAACCGCTGACGGTTGGTTCCGGAATACGCCGGAGAACCGCCTTCTGCCCGCGGCAGAACACCGGCCCGACCGGGCTCGACGATCACTACCGTCAAGGCTCATGACGACGGGAACCACGCGCACGATCGAATACGCGGCCGACGGCCTGACGATGCTCGGGCACCTCGCGCTACCGGCCGGTGTCGACCGCCGGCCCGCGGTCCTGGTCGGGCCCGAGGGGGTGGGTCTCAGCGACGTCGAGCGCCGCCGGGCCGATGCACTCGCCGAGCTGGGATACGTGGCGCTGGCCTTCGACCTCCACGGCGGACGCTATTTGGGCGACCCTGACGAGATGCTGGCCCGCTGCATGCCGCTGCTCGCCGACCCCGACCGGATGCGAGGCATCGGCCATGCGGCGCTCGACGTGCTCCGCGCCGAGCCGCGGACCGACCCGGACCGGATCGCCGCCGTCGGCTATGGCACCGGGGGCGCGATCGCGCTGGAGCTCGGGCGAGACGGCGTCGACCTGCGTGTGATCGCGACAGTCAACGCACTGACTACGGGCCGACCGGGCGAAGCGGCGCGTATTCGCTGCCCGGTGTGGGCCGGGGTCGGGTCGGAAGATCCGATCATGCCGCCCGCGCAATGGGACGCATTCACCGCCGAGATGCAGGCCGCAGGCGTCGACTGGCGCCTGGTGGTCTACGGCGGTGCCTTGCACGCCTTCCATCACCCACCGGTCGACCACACCGTGCGCCCCGGGGTCGGCTACCACCCGCAGCACGCGCGGCGAGCCTGGCGGGACGTTGTCGACCTGCTTGCCGAGTGCCTGCCCATAGCGGAGTGATCTGGTCGGCAACCACGATCCCGGACCGCAACCAAGCCGGTTGACCGGGACTTTTCGGCAACGCCACCAGTGTGCGTGCCGGACGCCACCGGGCGGACGGGGGTTTGTTCACAGGCCCTGAGCTTGTCTTCTGACCTTGGTGTGCTTGGGCTGCGGGCGCTTCACCAGTAGGTCGTGGTTTCTGATCACGTGGAATGGGGGAGCTGTTCGCGCACCCATTGGGGATCGGGGTTCGTGTGTGGCTGGCCGGCCACGACGACCGTCGGCACGGTCTCGTTGCCGCCGTTGGCTGCTCTCACCGCTGCGGCTGCTGCCGGGTCGCGCCAGATGTTGACCCAGTGCAGTTGGCGGGCGCTGCGGCCCAGCCGGATACGCAGTCGTATGCAGTACTTGCAGCCCGGCCGCCAGAAAACGACGGGCCGGCCGTCGACCGCGCTCCGGCGTTGCGCCTCCTGCGCACCCATCGGCCTCGGGAAGATCAGGGGTGAGTTCACGCCTGCGAGCGCCAGGAACGCGAGCAGGAGTGCCGCGGCTGTGCCGGTGTTCCCGTTGAAGATCTGCCCGGTCGCGACGACTGAACCGCTGAGCACAAGCAGCATGGGCAGGATCCAAGCGCGCATCATGGTGATGCAGGCTATCGATGAGTCGAAGTGCTCCTCGAACCAGGTCGTTCACCTGGGTGTTCGCCGGACGTTGAGGCGGCCTTCGTCTGATCATGTGCTCCGGCCGAGGACACATGTGACCACGACTGCCTGACCGCGTGCGGGGACGAACTGTTCGACCTCACTGACGCGTGAGCTTGAGCTGGTGGTAGCGGGCATAGGCACGCAGCGCGGTGAAGACCAGTGGACGCCGACGTCGATGACGTCGGTACGCCCGCCAGGCGCCGGGTAGACCAACCAGCAATCGCGGCAGAAGAGGCGAGAGCCCGCGTCTCCCGGGTGTGCGGCAACGCGTCACGGTGGGGGAGCGGAGGTGAGGCGCGGGACGGCGTCGCGCAGGGTGCGGGTGGCGGCGTGCTGAGGGTGGTGGAGCAGGTCGGTGAGGTCACCTTCCTCGACCACACGGCCGTGGTGGAGGACGAGCACGCGAGGACAGAGCTGCTCCACCACCGCGAGGTCGTGGGAGATCAGCAGGCAGGAGAGCCGGTGTTCGGTGCGGAGCCGGCGGAGCAGGTCGAGGATGCGGGCCTGGACGGTGGTGTCCAGCGCGCTGGTCGGCTCGTCCAGGATCAGGAAGCGTGGCCGCACGGCCAACGCGCGGGCGATGGCCGCACGCTGGCGCTGGCCGCCGGAGAGCTGGTGCGGGAAGCGGGCGGCGTGTTCGGCGCTCAGGCCCACGTCGGCGAGGAGTTCGGTGGCGCGGCCCGGCTCGGTGCCGCGGGGCACCATCCGGTGCGCCCGCAGCACTTCGCCGATCGCCCTGCCCACCCGCATCCGTGGATCGAGTGCACCCTCGGTGTCCTGGACGACGATCTGTACGGCACGGCGATACGCGCGCGGCCACCGCATCCCGCTGAGGTCCACGCCGCGGAACCGCACCGTGCCGCTCGTCGGCGCCACCAGGCCCAGCAGGCACCGGGCCACCGTCGTCTTGCCCGAACCGCTCTCACCGATCAGGCCCAGCCCGAACGGACCCTCGGGCAAGGTCAGGCTCACCCGGTCCACCACGACCGTGTTCCCGTACGCGACGGTCAACTCGCGCGCTTCAAGCACCATCGGTGGCCCCCTCGTCATTTCGTGCGTCAAGTCCGTCGTCGCATCCGCTGCCGGCTCCCTCGCGGTCCTCGCCGTCGTGTCCTTCGCCGTGCTCGTCACGCGCCCCGGGCACCGGCAGCCCGCCCAGTCGTGGTGCGGCCGCGAGCAACTGCCTGGTGCGCTCGGCGCGAGGCGAGGTGATCAGGTCGGCGGCGGGCCGGTCCTCGATCACCCGCCCCCGGTGCAGCACGGCGATCCGGTCGCACAGCCCGGCCAGCAGCGCGAGGTCGTGGCTGATGAACAGCACGGCCGTGCCGTGTTCCGCGCGCAGCTCCGTCAGGAGTGTGCAGATCTGTGCCTGGGCCATCACGTCCAGCGCGCTGGTCGGTTCGTCGGCGATGAGCAGTCGCGTCCCTAGGGCGGACGCCAGGGCGATCGCCACGCGTTGGAGCTGCCCGCCGGAGAGCTGGTGCGGGTGGCGGGCGAGGTGTGCGGCGGGCAGCCCCACGCGCTCCAGTCCGGCCTCCGCGCGACGTCGGGCGTCGGCGCGGGTGCATCCGTGCAGACGCAGCGCCCGCAGCAGCGTCACACCCACCGGCAGAACCGGGTTGAAGGCGGCGGCCGGGTTCTGCGGGACGAGTGTCATCGTGGAGCCGCGCAGCTGCCGCAGCCGTCGTTCCGGCATCGCCAGCAGTTCCTCGCCGGCCAGCCGGATACTGCCGGACACATGGGCGCCCGCGCGCCGGGTGAGCCCCAGTACAGTCAGGCCGACCGTCGTCTTGCCCGCTCCGCTCTCTCCCGCCAGCCCCAGAAACTCCCCCCTTTCCAGGGCCAGTTCATCGACGCGGACCACGGGTTCGACGTCGGCCGAGCCGAACCGGACGTGTACGTCGCGCAGTTGTAGCCATGCGGAGTCACGGGCGGTGGTCACTGCTCAGGCCCGTTGGGTGGGCCGCGGCACGTGACGGGGGTCGAGACGGTCGCGCAGGACGTCGCCGAGGAGGAAGCACACGCCCGCGACCAGCATGATGGCGAGGCCGGGAAAGGTGCCGATCCACCACTGGGTGGTGAAGTAGTTCTGCGACTGCTCCACCATCAGGCCCCAGTCGGGGGTCGGCGGCTGGGGCCCGAGGCCGAGGAAGGACAGTCCGGAGGCGACGAGCAGCACCCCGCCGACGTCGGTCGACGCCTGGACCAGGAGCGGGGTCGAGGCGTTGGGCAGGACGTGCCGCATCAGGATGCGGCGGTGGCCGAGACCGAGTGTCCGGCACGCCTCGATGTACGGGCGGCCGACGACCGACACGGTCTCCCCGCGCACCAGCCGGGCGTACCACGGCCACCACGTCACGGTCAGCGCGACGGTCAGTCCCACCGGACCGGGCGCCAGCACCGTGGCCAGGGCCAGTGCCAGCAGCAGAGCGGGCACGGCCAGGAAGACATCGGTGAGGCGCATGAGGAGCTCGTCGAACCAGCCGCCGAAGTAGCCGGCCACCACGCCGATCGCGGTGCCCGCGAGCAGTGAGGAAGTCACCACCGTCACCGCGACGAGCGGACCGATGCGCGCGCCGTACAGCACGCGTGAGAAGACGTCCCGGCCGAGTTCGTCGGTGCCGAACCAGTGCGCGGCGCAGGGCGGGCGCAGCATCCGGGCGGTCTCGGCGGCACCGGCTGCGTCTGCCGGATACGGGGCCAGGACCGGTGCGAACAGGGCCACGAACACGATGAACGCCACCGCCCCGAGCACGACGAACAGCACCGTGCGGCCGCCCTCGGTGCCGCGCGCCATCCCCATCACCTCACCTCGCTCCTCTCGCTTCACCGCAGTGCGACGCGCGGGTCGAGGGCGGCCTGTGCCAGGTCGACGGCCAGGTTCGCGGCGAGGTAGAGCAAGGCGACCAGGAGGGTCACCCCGACGACAGCCGGTACGTCGAGGGACTGGACCGCGTCGGCCGCGTACCGGCCGAGCCCCGGATAGTCGAACACCGCCTCCACGAGGAAGGTGTTGACCAGCGAGTACCCGAAGATGAGCGCGAGCGTCTGCAGGACCGGGTTCCATGCGAGCCGCAGAGCGAAGCGGCCGATGACCGCACGTTCGGGGAAGCCGAGGGCGCGCACCATCTGGATGTGCGGCTCACCGACCGCGTCCAGGACGCTCGCGCGCACCATGCGGGCGAGGACGGCGGCAGGGTAGGAAGCCACGACGAGGGCCGGGAGCAGCAAGTGGTCGAAGAGATCGACCGCCGCCGCACCGTTCCCGGTGAGTACGGCGTCGAGCAAGGGCAGGCCGGTGACGGTGGTCACCGGATGCGCGGCGCGCACCGCGCGGTCGTAACTGCCCGCGATCGGCAGCAGGGAGAGCCGGCTCGCGAAGAACATCTGCAGGAGCAGCGCCAGCCAGAACGTCGGGATCGAGGCGCTCAGCAGCGCGCCGGACCGCACCAGCCGGTCAGGAGCCCTTCCGTTCCACCGTACGGCCGCCAGCCCCGCGGGGATGCCCACCGCCACCCCGATGAACAGCCCGGCGAGCACCAGTTGCAGGGTGTTGGGCAGCCGCGCGAGCAGATCGGTGAGGACGGGACGGTGGGTGAGCACCGACATGCCCCAGTCGCCCCGTACCACCCCGGCCACGTACGAGACGATCTGCTGGGCGACGGGGCGGTCAAGTCCCAGCTCGGCGCGGATCCTGGCGCGTTCCGCGGCCGAGGCCCGCGGTCCCGCCCAGACGCCGGCCGGATCACTGGGCACCACCCGCGCGATCAGGTACGTCATCACCACCACGCCGACGGCGACCACGACCGCGAGCACCGAACGGCGGACCGCGTAGCGGATCGCGGGCAGACCGCGGCCGTCGTTCACGGCACGCTTCATGCCCACCTCCGGGGTTCGGCCTCCGCGGATCCGTCTCAGGGCTTCACTTGTGGGTGAGGTCGTGGACGAACACGACGTTCGCGTACGCCGGGTTGTCGACGAAGCCCTTGACGTCGCTGTTCAGCACCCGCTGATAGGTGTTGGTGCCGAGGAAGAGCTGCGGTGCGTCCCTGATGATGAACTCTTGCATCGTGCGGTAGGTCCGGACGGCTTCGTCCGGGTCCGTCGCCGTGAGCGCCCCGACCTGATCGATGAGCCGGTCGAGTTCGGGGTTGGAGTAGTAGGCGAGGTTGTAGGAGATCTCCTTCTCCGTGCGGAACACGTTCCGGAAGTACGACAGGGGTTCGGGGTCGTCCGGCCACCACCACATGACGAAGATGTCCTGGCGCTCGTTCACGTTCTTCTTCTTGGCGCGCGGCCACTGCGCCGATGCCCAGGCCAGGCCCTCGACCTGCAAGTCGATGCCGAACGGCCGCAGTTGTGCCTTCATCAGATCACCGAGGGTGCGGACGGTGTCCTCGCCCGCGGGATAGGTCATCTCCAGTTTGACGGTCCTGCCGCTGTCCGGGCCGTACCCGGCCTCCTTCAGCAGTTTCCGGGCGCGGGCCTGGCCACCCGGCATGTCGAGTGTGGTGGTGTGTCCGAACATGCCCTCCGGGATGACGCCGTCGGAGGCCACGAGGGCTCCCCTGCTCGCTTTGACGAGTTCCCGATAGTCGAGCGCGTCCGCGACCGCCTGGCGTACCCGGACGTCGTCCAGTGGCTTCTTCTCGGTGTTCATCAGGCCGATCAGGGTCTGCCAGGAGGGCCGTTCATACACGGTGACGTTCGGTCGGCCGCGCAGCGTGTCCAGGAGCTGAGGGGGCAGCCCACCGGCGTAGGTTGCCTCGCCCGAGTCCATGAGCTGCGCCTCCGTGGACGACTGGGGCGACGCCTGGAAGACCACGTTCTTGTAGCGGTTTCCGCGCCACCCGCCCCAGTAGTCCGTGAAGGCCGTCAGCTCCACCTCGTTCTCGCTGGCCGGATTCCATGAGGCGATCGTGTACGGTCCGGTGCCGCGCGCGGTGGCCCGGTAGTCTTTGGCGTCGTCCGAAACCTCGTAGATCCAGGCCGCATAGGTGGCGGAGGCGATGAGGTCCAGCGGTGCCGGGCGGGACAGCTCGAAGCGGACCTGCCGCGTGCCGATCGCGGTGATCTTCTCCACCGGATCCCATACGTACGAGGCACTGGCCTTCAGCCTCATGGTGCGCTCGAGGGAGGACTTCACCGCCTCGGCGGTGAGCGGGTGCCCGGAGTGGAACCGCACGTTGTCCCGCAGGGTGAACGTCCAGGTCCTGCGGTCCTTGGACGCGGTCCACCGGGTGGCGAGCACCCCCTGGGTCTTGCCGGTCACGCCGTTGTACCGGGTGAGGGTCTCGTACACGTTCGACAGGACCACCACTTCGTCCGAGTAGGAGCGCGCCGGATCCCACTCCGTCACCAGCCCTCTGCTGGACAGGTACACGAAGGTGTTGTCGTCGCTGGGTTCCTCGTCGCCCCCACCGGAACAGCCGGCCGCCGGAAGCGACAGCGTCAGGGCGGCGACCACTGCGACGACGCGGTACCGCCAGCGGCGGTGCGCGGGCCGAGACCCCAGGAGGAGATGCATCGACATGGGCGTGTCCCCGGAACATCCTGGAACGGGTAGCCGTGCCGTCCACCGCGCATGTGCCGCGCGACAATTGCCAGCATGGCACTCGGCCGTCCGGAGGGGCAGAGGCGATTGCGCCGTCAGGCCCGCCCGTCGCCATTCCCTCCAAGCCTCATACGACTCTCAAGCAGCTCAGCCACCTTGAGTGCGAGAGGGCAAGTCCTTCGTCAGTCGGTCAGGCGGGTGGATCGGCGGGGTCCGCGTAGCGGGTCATAGTCCGTATTCGCGCAGCCACACCGGTCAGGCGGCTGCGGCGGGGGCTCCGTCGCTGGTGGCGATGTGCACCGCAGCGCGGTTGGCGCCTGCGCGTAATACGCCGACGCCATCCCGCCTGAAAAGACACCGCGCGGTGCTGTGTGCCGATCTCGGCCGACGGCGCACGAAACTCCGCGACATCCCAGCGGTGGCTGATCCCCGACAGGCGGGCGATGTCAGGTGTCCTGCCCGCGCGCACAGGTGAACGCATGGGCCAGCAGTGCTGCGGAGAAGTTGGGGCCTCGGGTGAGGGAGTCCTCGAAGCCGGCCAAGCGTCCCCCCCCGGATGTTCGTCGCGTGGTTGCACGACCGTGTCCCGTAGGCCGAGCTGCACTGGATCGAGGGCGCTGGCCACTTCCAGCAGGAAGACGCCCCCGACCGCTGTGTGCGCGGGCTGCGCCGGCTCCCGCCATCTGGTGAGCCGTCTCGGTCCGCCTCAGGACGGGTCGTCGGGGACGGCGGACAACAGGTGACGCAGGATCGGGCCGGCCGAGCCGCCGCCCGTGACGCCCTGCTCGACCACGCACGCCACGGCCACGTTGCCGCGCCTGGCCACGAGCCAGCCGTTGTTCTCCTCATCGTCCGCTACCTCGGCCGTGCCGGTCTTTGCGCCGATCTCGCCCGGCAGGTCGGCCAGGACGTGTGCTGTGCCGTCGGTAACGGTCGCCCGCATCATCGTGCGCAGGTGGCTGACCACGGAAGGGGGGAGCGGTGTGGTGGAGGTGCTGTCCTTGCTGCCGGGCACGATCGTGGGCTGGTGGAAGCGGCCGGACGCCGCGGTCGCGGTGACCGACGCCATGATCAGCGGGTTCGCCTGCACGCGGCCCTGACCGATCATCGCCGCCGCCTTCTCGGTCTCGTCCTTCGGCACCGGCACCGCTCCGTCGTACGAGGGGATCCCGACGTGCCACTCCTGGCCGACGCCGAAGTACTTGCGTGCCACGTCGCCGCTCTCGGCGTCCCCGAGCTTGCCGCGCAAGCTGATGAACGCGGTGTTGCAGGACTCGGTGAAGTCCTTCTGGAAGGTGGCGCCGCGGAACTCCGAGGTCTCCACGTTGTGGAACTCCTTGCCCACGGTGAGGTGTTTGGGACAGTCCACGACCGTGTCCGGCGTGACGGCGTCCTTCAGCAGAAGCGCGCTGCTGGTGACGATCTTCCAGGTGGAGCCGGGCGCGTACGTTCCCGAGACGGCGCGGTTGAAGCCGGTAGCGGGGGAGTTGGCCATGGCGAGCACCTCACCGTTGTCGACACGCAGCGCGACCAGTGAAGCGTTCTTCCCGTCGGCTCCGGCGGCGAGCGCGGCGTCGGCGCCGGACTGCCAGGCGGCGTCCAGAGTGGTCTTCACCGGTGCGTCGTCCGCCTCTCCGCTCTCGGCCCCGTCGCCCTTCGGTCCTTTCCCGAACGTGGTCTCCGTCCCCGTCGTCTTTCCGGTGACTCTGTCGACGAGCCGGATGGCTCCGCGCGGCGCGCCGCTGCCGTCGCCCGTGAACTGGGTGAGCAGAGGCTGCAACGAGGGATATGCGTCGCCGGTGAGCGACTTACCGTGACGGTCGGAGACCCGGGGCGGGGCGGTGTCCTCGCGATCAAGGCGGAACTTGGCCTTCTCGCTCAGGTGTGGGTGAACGATTCCCAGGGACCAGTCGACTTTCCAGTCGCCGTTGTCGCCCTCACGGAGCGGCAACTGTGACGTGTACGTCCAGGTGCCCAGCCCCTTCACCGGCATCTTCGCCGAGAACGGCACCCGTACGGTGCCGTCGTCCGCGCTCTCGGCCGCGGACGCGGTCAGCCGCGGCTTGGTGATGTCGAGGCCCGCGGTGAAGCTCTGCAGCACGTCCGCTGCCCGGGCCGGGTTGGTGGTGCGCCCGGCGGCCCCGTCGTAGCGACCGTGGGACCAGTCGGCGAGGAAGGCCCGTGCCTGAGCGGCGGCGGCGGGATCGCGAGTGTCTGAGCTGCGGTCGAAGGGACCGAGCCCCGCGGCGTAGGCGCCACCGGCGGCGACGGCACAGACCACGGCGACAGCGCAGACGGCTTTGAGCGGAGAGCGCGAGGCTCTCCTCCTGGTGGGAAGGTGTGTCATGCCGTGAGGAGAGCAAGCAAGTCCACGACGTGTCCAAGTCCGATATGAGTTGGCCACTCATTAAAATTGGATATGGTTGCTGGTCGTGGACCTGATTCGGCACCTGGAGTGCTTTGTGGCTGTTGCAGAAGAGTCACACTTCGGCCGGGCCGCGACCCGTCTGGGCATGGCGCAGCCTCCTTTGTCGCAGCGCATCCAGCGCCTCGAGCGAGAGCTGGAGGTGCGACTGTTCGATCGGACCAGCCGACAAGTCACTCTCACCAAAGCCGGGACGCTGCTGCTGCCCGAAGTGCGGGAACTGCTCGAGAGGGCCGGGGCACTGCGCGCCGCTGCCCGCCGCATCAGGGATGGGGAGAGCGGTTTGCTGCGCGCGGCGCTGCCGCCCGACATCGCCGGTGTCACGGTCGCCGCTGTGCTCACGGAGTTCCAGAACCGGTGCTCCGAGGTGGAGCTGGAGCTGCATGAGCTGTCGACCGCCGAGCAACTCGACCGCTTCGGGAAACGGGAGCTCGACGTAGGGCTGGTGCACCATCCCTGTGACGTGACCGGCCTCGAGCTCGGCCCGCTGCTCCGCCGCGACCTGGGCGTCCTGCTGCCGCCCGGCGCACCCGCCGCCGAGCACAGTGCAGTACCGCTCGCCGCGCTCACCGGCCACGACCTGGTCCTCTTCCCTCGGGCCGGATCTCCCGCGCTCTATGACGATCTGCTGACCACCTGTGCGCGCGGCGGCTACACGCCGCCCGCGATCCGGCACGGCCGGGGCGCCAGCTTCACCCGAGGCCTCGTTCTGTCCGCCGCGGCCGTCGCCTTCACTCCGCGTGACCCCCAGGGCGACAACGCAGACCCCGATCTCGTGTGGCGCCCGCTGGCCGGCGCACCACTGGCCTGGCGGCACTCCGTCGCCTGGCCCCGCCTGCACGGCGACGCCGCCGTACGCGCCTTCACGGACGCTGCCGAGCACGCACTGCGCACCACGGCCGACGCCCGCCCTGACACCCCCGCACGTCCCATGCATCTGCGCCCCGCAGCGGAGTACTGGCTATGACCGACACATCCACCGCCTTCCGCACGGCCTTCACCGACGCCGGCGTCAACGGGTGGCTGCACGCCCTCGACATCGACACGGGCGCGGAACTCGACTGGCAGGGCAACCAGTTGGTGTGCACCGCCAGCGTTCACAAGCTGCCCCTGCTGGTTGCGCTGCACGAGCGGGCGGCGGCCGGTGAGCTGGACCTCACCGAGCAGGTCGAGTGCCCGCCCATCGGGCGCACGGCCGGGCCGACCGGCCTCGCCGCCATGCTGGACCCGGCCCGGCTCTCGCTGCGCGACCTCGCCTACCTCATGATGGCCGTCAGCGACAACGCCGCCGCCGATCTGCTCCTGGCGCGCGTCGGGCTGGACGCCGTCAACCGCACGACGCTCCGCATCGGCCTTACCCACACCCTGGCCGTGCACTCCTTCGGGGCGGCGATGACCATGATCAAAGAGGACGCGGGACCCGACGGCGCCCGGGCCCTGGCCGACCCGCACGTCATCGCCCGGCTGCGCGCACTCGACCCGACGCGGGCCAACCGCAGCACCCCACGCGACCTGACCCGGCTGCTCGCCGCCATCTGGCGGGACACTGCCGGCACGCCTGAACACTGTTCCGCCATACGGCGTCTGATGGCCCTTCAGGTATGGCCGCATCGGCTCGCGTCCGGCTTTCCCTTCGACGACGTGCACGTCGCGGGCAAGACCGGGTCGCTGCCGACCCTGCGCGGCGAGGTCGGGATCGTGGAGTACCCGGACGGTGGCCGCTACGCCGTCGCCGTCTTCACCCGCTCCGTACGCAGCTCCGCGATCCTGCCCGCTGCCGACGCCGTGATCGGCACAGCCGCGAGGGTCGCCGTGGACGCGCTCCGCGCGAACAGAAAGGCGAGCTGAACCTCGGGCGACGCTCAGCCGCCCCCGTCTCTCCCCAAATGTCCTTCGCCCGTGTCCTGCCCCGCCATGGCCACCCTGCCGCCGTCCTCGAACGGGATCCTGACCCCGGCGCCCGCCCTCCGGGCGGCACGCTGGACCTGCACGAGGGGCTGGGCCAGCGTGCGCTGGACAGGGCCGGGCTGCTGTCCGAGTTCCAGGAGCTGTCCCGTCCCGAGGGGCAGGCCATGCGCGGTCGATGCGCCACATCTTCTGGCCCGGCGGATCAGCGAGCCGCGGCGCGTACGCGAACCCGGCCAGGGTGAGGAGCCCGAAAACGATGTCGCTGTACGGGCGGTGCCAATGACGATCGCCTCCGGGCGCTTGCCGCCGTCCCGGTCGTAGCGGACATCGAGCACATACAGGGAGTCGCGCGGAGTGACGGCCACTACCTTCTCGCCGAGCCCCGCCGCCGGGTCGTTGATCATGCACCGGCTTCGCGGGCTGGAACAGCAGTTGCGACGCGCGGCCGATCCCCCTGGAGCAGATGCGCGAGTGGCAGGGCGCCACCCTGGAGCGCATACGGGAGCTGCCCTGCCGCCCGGGGGCCCCGCAGTTCAGCAGCGCCTCCCACGCCGCGTCCCGCTGCGGTCAGGGCCAGCGCCCGTTGCGAGGCCCAGGTGAAGGAGCGCGTGAGAAGCCGGCCTCTTGTGCTTGCCGGTAGGGATGATCAGGTCGGGCTGGATGTGCTCGAGGGACTCGCCGCCCGCGCGGCGCCGGAGCACGGTGTGGAGCATGTCGTCGGTGATGACGGGCGGCCGACCGCCGTGCTTGCCCTTGCGTGCCGCGGTGTCGAGCCCTTCGAGCGTCGATTCCCGGATGTTCCCGCGGTCTGGTGGCTCGCGGTTGATCCTGCTTGGGGCAAAGGGGAGTTTGTGAGAATTCGACCGTCGCGAGGTCACGAGCTTGAGTCTCCAGCAGGGGGAGACCAGAGAGTGGAGACATGAACGGCCGCACGCTCTACTCGATCGGCGAACTGGCCCGACGGGCCGATAGCACGGTCAAGACCATCCGGTTCTACTCCGACTCCGGACTCCTACCGCCCGCTGACCGCAGCTCAGCAGGCTACCGCCTTTACGACCACGACGCCGTCGCACGACTGGACCTTGTGCGAACCCTGCGCGACCTGGGACTGGACCTCACGGCCATCCGGAAGATCATGAACCGGGAACTCGCGATGTCGGAGGTCGCCGCGGTACACGCCGACGCGTTGGACGTGCAGATCCGAATCCTGCGGCTGCGGCGCGCAGTGCTGACCGCGGTGGCGAACCGCGGGGCTACCCCTGAGGAGACACATCTGATGCACAAACTGGCCAAGCTGTCCGAAGTCGAACGCCAACAACTGGTCGGCGACTTCTTCGACGCCGCGTTCGGTGGCATGGGTACCAGCTCAATGTTCGCGGGAATCACGCGCTCGATGACTCCGGAACTGCCGGACAACCCCGATACGGAACAGGTCCAGGCATGGGTGGAACTGGCCGAGCTGTCGCAGGACCCGGACTTCCGCAGCCTTGTACGAGACCTGGCCCAGGAGCAGACGGCCAGGCACATCCCGGGCCGTCCACCCGCGCTGCACAACGACTTGGCTGCGATCGTCCGTGACCAGATCGCGCCGGCCGTGGCAGCAGGTGTCGAACCGGCTTCGCCCCAGGCCGATCCGGTCGTCGCGACTCTCATGACCCGCTGCGCACATCTCCTCGACTGCGGTGACGATGCCACGTCGCGGGGGCAGCTCCTGGTCCGGCTGGAACGTATGAATGACCCTCGGAGGGAGCGGTACTCCTCGCTGCTTGCAGTGATCAACGGCTGGCCGGATCCGGAAAGCCTGCGGCCCGTGCTCGACTGGGCCGTCCATGCTCTGCAGACTCGGACACGGAGCTGACGGGACGCCTGCGGGGCGGCATGGCTGCCGCTACCTCGACCGCTCCCGCGCTTGCCCTTCGCCCCTGGTGCGCGGAAGACGTTCCCGCGCTGGTTGAGATGTCAGAATGCGCAGGGTGGTGGGCAGGAGGTCTTCGCAGTCGAGATCTGACCCGAACGAGTGCAGACGGCCTGAGCAGCGTGTGGCCCCGACGGGAGTGCCACACGAGGCATTCACTGGAGTAGTGCCAGGAGTGTGTCGGTGGCAGACCGTGCAGCAGCAGGGGCGATCCGGCTGAGTGAGGCAAGTACCGGTGGGCATGGGCTGATGCGCAGTGCCTCGGCGAGGAGCCGGACGCTGGACGGATCATCGGGTGCGGTGTCGGCGCGGCGTAGCAGTGCCTCAGCCTGCCTCCCTGGCGAAGTGTCGGTGTCCGAGGTGGTCGACGGCGGGACGGTATGCGTGCGGCGCCCTTCAGATGTCGTGGTTTGTTGCGTGCTGCGCTGGTCATGAAGGGCGCTGAGCGCGAGTTGTTGCCATGCCGGGTCGGCGATGGCGGCCACGAGACGCTCCGCGCGGACGAGGTCACCGGCGCGCGCGGCTTCCCAGGCGACGGCGACCAGGGACGGCGCCTGGGCGCTGCGGAGGGTGATGGCGTGCGCTGCGTCTTCAGCGGCGTCGAAGTCGCCGCGAGCCGCTGCCAACTGGGCCACGTCTGTCAGGGCGTCTGCCTGCCGGTCCGGGATCGCAATGGTCAAGGCGAGGGTGATGGCCGGGCCGGGCTGTCCGGCCGTGGCCATGGCGCGTGCGACATCCGTCAGAGCGAGTGCTTGCTGGTCCGGGTGGTCGATGGCGCAAGCGGCGGCCTGAGCCTGTGGGAGATCGCCGATGTGGATGGCAGCAGTCAGTCGGGCCTGTTCGGCGTAGAGCCGGTTGTGCGGGTCGGTGATCCACGCAGTGAGCGCGCCCAGTGCGGCAACCTGCCGCCGGGCCGCGAATGGATGGCCGCGATCGGCTGCCGCCATGGCGGAAGCGGCAAGTCGTTCCACCTGCGTACAGGGAATGGGGAAGACGCGTGCAGCCTCTTTGAAGATCCGGTCCGCGTCCCGCTGGCCTTGTGAGGCCATGACTACGGTGGCGACGTCGACGAGCGCAGTCGAGTGTGCTGCCGGGTCCAGGATCTGGCCGGCCGCGGCTTCGGCCCGTTGCACCAGCATCCCGATCCTGTCGGCATCGCCATGCTGTATGAGCGCGCGGGCTGCCGTGGTCAGCGCGGCAGCCCGCCACCCCGGATCCGGGCTGGAGCGTACGGCGGTCTCCGCGGCCTCGAGAAGTTCCCGGGCGCGCTCCGTTGGTGCTGATACGACGGCTGCTTTTGCCACGCGCATCCTCAGCCGTACCTGGGCATCGGGTTGACCGGCAGCGGCCACCAGGGCCTCGGCGACATCGAAGGCCTTCTCGTCGAGGGCTGCTTGGACGAGTGCGGACACGTTCGCCTCGTCAAGAGCCAATGAGTCGGGCAGGCTCTGCGCGACGGCCAGTGCCGCCGGGCGGTCGTGAGCTCGCAGATGCGCTCGGAGGAAACCCGGCAGCAAGGCATTGAGGTCTGATTGATCCGTGATCCGGTCACAGAGCTCCGCGGCCGTATCGAGGTCGTCGGCATCCAGCACACCTTCGACAACGCGGACCAGCACATGCCGTCGGACCTCACGATCGGCGATCTGCTGTGTCTCGGCCAACGCCTCGTCGGCCCGGCCCAGACGAGCCAGCAGGCCGACCGCGTGGTACAGGTTTCCGGACGCCTCCGTCGACTTCGCCCATCTCCGTGCCATGTCGGTCGCCAGAGCCCGGGCGATCTCGTCGCCGTCGGCTGCGGCCTCTGCCACGATCAGCAGGGCCCACTGTCTGGTCGTCTCCTCCTGGCAGGCGCTGGCCGCAGACACAGCAGGTTCGAGGTTGCCGGTCTCGACCAGGGCCCGCAAAGTGTCCGCGAACGCATCGGCGGAATTCCACAGAAGGGGGAACCGTGACGACTGCACCTTCTCAAGCGCCTCAAGTGCCTCATCGAGCAGCCGTCGAGCATGTTCGGCCTGGCCCGCCTTCCACAGGGCGACCCCGACGCTGACGAGTTCAGTAGGGTTGCCGTAGGTCCTGCACAAGGTGCGGGCGCTGACCTCCGCGCTGGCCGGCGCCCCTGTCGCCAGGGCTGTCTCGACCAACCGGTTCAGGACCCTGGACCTGAGGCCACGGTTCAACGGCCCCAGGGCGATCCTCTCGGCACGATCCGCATTGCCTTTCCTCACGGCGCTTTCGACCACGTCGGCGAGGTACTCGAACCAAGAGTCGCTCTGGTGAAGCGCCTCGACGACTGCCTCAGCCCGATCGAGGTCGCCCAAGGCGAGGAACCGCCGGGCGACGCGGTCGGTCAGCTGGGACGGCGGGGTGGCGGGAGCGAGCACGGAGCCGGACTCCTCGGAGAGTTCTCTGGAGACGGCGGCCGATCCTTGTGCCCAGCGGATGGCGTTCCACAAGTTCACGCGCAGTTCGGGATCCCGCACTGAGTAGGCTGTGATCTCTGCCGCGTCGAACCACTTTTCCTCGGTACCGCTGACCGACTGAGCAGCCACGATCAGCGCGTGGACGTCTTCCTCCAGGCAGGCGTCGTCCATCAACCCGGCGTCGTCATTGACTGTGTCGATTGCAGAGGCACTCTGAGCCGCTATGGGCGGATTGCCGGCGACCGAATCCGGCGCTGTGGGGCTGATCTCCGTGGCGGCCGCGATCAACCGCAGTGCCTGCCCGCGCTGCTCCTCGTCGCTGATCGACTGGGCCAGCGCCTCGGCGCGTGCGGGCAATCCGAGTTGGGCCCAGAGCACGGGCAGGTCCGCAGGAATGCTGCGGTTGCGCCGTACCAGGACGTCACGGTGTATCGCGACGATCGCCATGGCGGTGATGTCGGGGACGTCCTGCGCCAGGATCAGGTCCTGCGCCAGGGTGAGTTCCGTCATGGCTGCGCGGTCAGCCCCGGAGCGGGAGAGCAGCCGTGCCTGGCGCACCGGATCGGTGACGAGACCGGCCAGTCGCGCCACGTCGTCATCGGTCTGCAGGAGGCGCAGATACCCCTGCAACAGATAGTCGGGGGTGTCGGCGGGCCAGCCGCGCTGCCGATAGGTGTCGGCCCAGACGTGCAGCCGTTCGCGGTAGGTCTTCAGCGCCTGCTCGCCGAGAAGGTCGACGGTGCTGTTCTGGAGTTCCTCGTGGCCGAGCACGTAGGTGTCCTCCGGCCGCCAGATGCCCGCCCGGGTGCCGAACGTCCTTCCGGCCGTGGCGTGCAGGCGATCCTGGACCTGCCAGGCGAGCCGGTCGGTGAGTTCGGCAAGGTCCAGCGCCGTCAGACCGCCGCCGGCGGTGGCGATGAAGCCCAGCAGATCGCGGTCGGCCGGGTCGGCAAAGAGCCGTTTGACCTCCTGCTGCGTGACATTTCTGGTCGACGCGGCATGGGGGGACTGGGGCAGGGTCCGCACCGTCGTGGCGTCGCGCAGCGGATGGTGCTCGCTCACGTCGGGTGGCAGTGGCGGGTTGGGGCGGCCGGTGACGATGATGCGCATCCCGGCGACCGTCCGCTCCGGCAGCAGCGCGGCGATGCTGTGACCGTCGGTGCCGCGGTCCTCGTCCAGCCCGTCGACGACCAGGACCAGCCGCTCCCCGCGTGCACGGCAGACGGCCGCGGCCTCGTTGAGCTTGGCCAGCAGATGCGCGTCACGGGTCGTCTCGGTCAGCAGCGGGGGCACCTGCTGCCCGAGCAGCGCAAGGGTCTGCTCCAGCACGGCTTCCGCGAAGGCGACCCGGTCGTCCTGGCGCGCGAAGCGGGCGGTGACGAAGAACGACACCATCCGGACAGCCGGAGGAGGGTGCAGAACGAACCACGACATCAAAGCCGACTTGCCTGCCCAGGCACCCGCTCGCAGCCACCGGTAGGTGACACCGTCGGGTTGCGTACAGAACCTGGCCAGCTCATCCAACTCTGCGTCACGTCCGAGCAGTTGCTCTGGGGCGACTCGTTCCACCTGGGACTCGTACGCCGACCGGCGCGGTTCCGCGGCCCATGCCGTGGACGGCTTCGGCACGGGGTGCAGGTGTGCCGGACCGTCGGCGGCACCGAGCTGGCGCCACCACGCCAACGGATCGGGGACACCCGGCCCCCAGCGGGGCCGGTCCGGATCCGCTTCCAACGCGGTCAGCGGCAGCACGGTGACGGTCGAGGACCCCTCGGCGAGCGCATGCTCGACCACCACGCCCAAAAGCCGTTCGTCGGCGACCACAGGGCCGCCGGACATCCCCGACCACGGCGATTCCCCCGACCGCGCCGACGCCGACTGCGGGCCCAGCGGTGCCGGTTCGAGGGAGACCACCATGCTCAACAGGCCCCGGGAGAGCTTGGACAGAGGTGCGATCGCGCCGACCGCGTGGACGCTGTCCCGAGCCGGCCGCGGCTCCGAAGTCTCGGCGAACCCCGGGAAGCCGAACGCGTGGCAGCGCTCGATCACCACGGGTGTCTCGCTGTCCCTCACCGCCCGCCCAAGACCCAGCGGCGGATATCCGTCACCTGGAAGGCCGTAGACCTGCAGGAGCGCGAAATCCGGGACGGGGCCTTCGGGCGAACCCGTGAACGCGGCGTCGACCCTGGCCGGGTAGGACCGCTTACGGGTGTCGCGGATCGTGACACCCACCGCGCCGACGATGACGTGCGCGGCGGTGAGCACCGTCTTGCCGGCCACCACACATCCCGACCCGTAGCGGAAGCCGGCCGGACCGAGATCGGCGATCACCTCGACCAGACGTTCCGACCACGAAACGCCGGTCAAGGCGTCAGTCCTTCAACTCATCGCCGCTGCGCGCGACTTTGACAGGCCTGCCCTGCGCGTCCACAGGGCTTCCGAAGGTGACAGTCACCCGCTGCTCGTCGCCGCGCCCGAGGGTTCCGCCGCCTCCGACCTCGACGAACGGCACCTTGAATCCCGCCTTGCCGTCCACGGACCGCGACGCGGTCACTGTCAGTTCGACCGTCATGGACTCGATGGGGAGTTGCACCGCCGCCTCCGCGCCTGCCTCACGTGCCGCGAGCAACTCGTCACGCAAGATCCCGATCGCCTCCGCCAGACCGAAGCCGGCCACAACCCGTTCTTCACTCACCTTTGTCACCCTCCCCTCCGGACATTGTCTGCCGGGAAAACCCTTGGCCGCCGCGTTTCCGTCAGATCTCTCACGATCATTTGCGTGGAGACCGCCAGTTGGGCCGCTGCTTTGGGCCCTGAACACGGGCGGCCACAGCCTCGGGGTATCCCACAATGCGCAGGGCATGTCCGCGCACGATGAACTCCAAGAGGTCCACGGGTTCACCGAGGTGGTGGGGGCCGTTGCCGCGGTTTGCGTGGATGAAGAACGCTGTTGTCGCCGGGCTCACACCAACCTGCAGCTCAGGACAAGTCGACGGCCAAGCCATCCGGGTCAAGCTGACCAAGCGAGCGGGATACGGCCGAGCCGAAGTCGACCTCACGCTATTGCCCTGGCGGCGAACGTCAACGACATCACACCCGAGCCGCCGCAGGCACGGGGGAGGCTGTCGAGTAGCGCATGGCCGATGGCATCTCTGCCAGGCTGACCGGGCGGGCGATGCCGTGGCTGCGACCATCACCCGCCCGGGGTCTTCAGACGGGCAGCACCGTCCCGTGCTGCTCGTGCGCGCAGGCATCCTGGGCCTCCGGGACGTTCCAGAGAGGGAAGGGATCCTCCTCGCCGCCGGTCCATTCGCCGTCCAGGAGGCAGTCCTCCAGGGCGGTGTGCAGAGTCGCCGGCTCCAGTTCGGTGCCGATGAACACCAGCTCCTGGGCCCGCTGCTCGCAGGCCCCTGGTGCGCTGCTTCCGAGGGGCTCGAAGCGGGCGACGGACCCCGCCTGGGACCACAGCCCGGTCACCCCGGGGCGCCCGGCCAGTGTGAAGAAGCCCTTGCTGCGCAGGATCGTTCCGAACTCACCACTGTCGAACCGCTCGGTGATCAGTTGCCACAACCTCCCCGGGTGGAAGGGCCGGTCGGCACGGAACAGGGCCGAGGAGATCCCGTACTCCTCGGTCTCCGGAATGTGTTCGCCGTTCAGCTCCCTCACCCAGCCAGGTGCCTGCTGCGCCTGTTCCACGTCGAACAGACCGGTTCCGAGTACCTCCGAGGCGCGCACCTGCCCGCGGACCGTCTCGACGAGGCGTGCGCCGGGGTTGAGCCGGGAGAGGATGCCGCGCAGCCGTTCGGCTGCGGTGCTGTCGACGAGGTCGAGCTTGTTCAGGACGATCACGTCGGCGAACTCGACCTGGTCGATCAGCAGATCGCTCACGGTGCGCTCGTCGTCCTCGAAGGGGGCGAGGCCGCGCTCCGCGAGTTCGTCGCCGGTGCCCAGCTCGGTCAGAAAGTTGGCCGCGTCCACCACGGTGACCATGGTGTCCAGCCGGGTGAGGTCGTCGAGGGTCGCCCCGTCGTCGCGTGCGAAGGAGAAGGTGGCGGCGACCGGCATGGGCTCCGAGATGCCGCTGGACTCGATCAGCAGGTAGTCGAAGCGTCCCTCCCGGGCGAGGCGGTCCACCTCTTCGAGGAGGTCGTCGCGGAGCGTGCAGCAGATGCATCCGTTGGTCATCTCCACCAGCCGTTCCTCCGTGCGTGAGAGGGCGGCCTCGCCGCCGCGCACCAGCGCGGCGTCGATGTTGATCTCGCTCATGTCGTTGACGATGACGGCGACCCGCAGGCCCTCGCGGTTCGACAGCAGGTGGTTGAGCAGGGTGGTCTTGCCCGCTCCGAGGAACCCGGAGAGGACGGTCACCGGCAGGCGGTTGTGCGGCATGCTGTGTCAGTCCTCCGGGCGGAGGAGGCCGCGCTCGAAGGCCTTCCGCAGGTGTTGGGGCACCAGGTAGGCGCTGCCGTCGACGGTGACGGGGACGAGCGCCGGGGCGGTCGCGCGCCACTGGGCGCGGCGGTGGCGGGTGTTGCTGCGGGACATCTTGCGCTTGGGGACGGCCATGATCGTCCTTTCGCCGGCGGAAAGCCGGTACGGGGTGGGAGGGGGCCAGCGGCTGGAGTAGGGGTGTGTTCCTGGTTCGCGTGCGGGCGGGCCCGGTGCGGTCAGGGTTCCTCGCGGAAGTCGACATGGCGCCGGGCGAGGGGGTCGAACTTCTTGAGGACCAGCCGGTCCGGTTTGTTCCGGCGGTTCTTGCGGGTCACAGACGCTTAGTCGGTGCTGGCGGTTGAGCGGAGCTTGATGATGGGGCGCAGTTCGTTGCGAGCCATGCGAGCAGCATACGACAATGATTTCCATTACCGATAGCCGGGTCCGCAGAAGGATCGAGCCCGGATGTTCGCTCACTGCCGACTGGCCGGCGCCGAGCCGGTCCTCGGCAAGAAGATCTCCCACTCGCAGAACCTCAGGCCGTCCTGGTCTCGCCGAACACCACGGGCGGCGAGAAGGCGGCCGCACGGGCGGAACTCCGTCGGTAGCTCAGGGGCGCGAGCGCGATCCGCGTGCACGACCGTGGCCGGTCGCCCACTCGGCCACCGGGGCACCCGCGCTGAAAAGCGATGCCGCCCCAGCGCCTGGACTGGATTGTTCGGAGCGATCACTCCCTGGGCGGGCAGCGATCGGTGACCGTGTCCGTTTCGACAGGGTCAGTCCCACCAAAATGTCCAGTAGTTGAGGTCGATGAGCCCCTCGGCGTAGGACGCCAGGTCAGGGTGCGAGCCCTGCCAGATGTTGTCGGGGCAGAAGGCGAAGTGTTCGGCGGCGAGGGCCGAAGCGTCCTCGATCCGAGTCGGTGGTCTGGCGATGCTGAGGTGGAGGGTGCTGAATCCGACGCCGATCACGCGTGCGCCGAAATGGTCTTCCCAGTCGCGCACGACGGCAGCGAAAACTGCGGTGTCGTTGTGGTAGTTGGCGGGACCCATCCACCCGGCCGCGGCGAGGGCGTCGGCGCCTCGGCCGGCTGCGACCAGGCCAAGGCGCGCGTGTGGATTCTGCGCCAGGAAGGCTTCCGCGTACCGTTCGGCAATCTCCTCGGTGTGTGTCGACGGCACCGGCGTGGAGGGCCTGGGTGCGAGGCCGGGCCAGGTCCGGCCGAAGGGGGCGGTGACGGCCACGCGTTCTTCGACGGTGAGCTGGTCGTCGTCTTCGCCGGTGACGGTGTAGTCCTGCCACCATCTGGCGAGGACGGCTGCGGGAGCATGGTCCGCTGGAGAGGACATGAGCTCGGGCCACAGATTGCCGCACCCCCAGGGTCGGAAGTCCTCATGCTGTGGGTCCAGGGCGTCGAGCAGGAGAGGCTACAGACCTGAGATTGCGTGCTCGGCGCGTAGTCGTGACCAAAGTTCGACCGTAGTCGAGTCATCGCTCAGCCATAGCGGCTGCCGGTCGCTGTCCCCGTCGTCCGAGGTGATCGTGCGGCCGGGCGGCAGAGCTGTGCCATGGGTCAGGAGGGATTCGAGGTTCACGGGCGGATGCTATGTCCGGGGGCTGACAACGCATGACTGCGTAACGGCTGGGACCGCGGAGGTAACCCGCCGCCACCCGCGCGCCAGCGCGGCGCCTCCGCCCCACGCAGCGCCGCGGACGGCCGTCGGAGAGACCGGAGCCAGCCCTCACGCGCAGCCTCGCCTGGCGGGCCGGCGCAGCGGCAGAGGGGGCTCGATGCCTAGCTCTGATGGCTGTGGAACGGACATCGGGGCATATGCGTTGGGAGTGATGCTGAGCCGGCCAATCGAGATGCTGGCCTGGAATGGGAGGGCTCTGAACGGTGGACTGGCGCGACTTCGCGGTGCACATGGCGTCGATGGCACGGGGTTTTCTGGCCCGGGACAGTGTGGACACGACCCTGGACAAGATCACGGACGCGGCCGTCGCCTTGGTCGACGACTGCGACGCGGCAGGCATCCTGACCTTGAGCAAGGGGCAGGTGACGACCTTGGCCGCGTCCGGGCACATGGTCGATGAGAGTGACCGGCTGCAGGAGCAGCTCGGCGAAGGGCCCTGCTTCGACGCCGCCCGCATCGGGCACCCTGGCTTCCGTATCCACGACCTGTCCACCGAGACGCCGCGCTGGCCCGTCTACGCCGCCAAGGCCCACGCCCTGGGGATCGGCAGCATGATGGGCTTCCTCCTCTTCACCGACGACCAGGACAACCTCGGCGCCCTCAACCTGTACTCCCGTCGGCCCGGCGCGTTCACCGACGACAGCGAGACCGCCGGCTGGCTGCTGGCCTCCCACGCGGCAGTCGCGCTGTCGGGGGCGCGTGAGCACGCCGGGATGCAGCAGGCCGTGGACACCCGCCACACCATCGGGCAGGCCATGGGCATCCTGATGGCCCAGCATCACATCGACGAGCACGAGGCGTTCGATGTGCTGCGCCGCTACTCACAAGAGAGGAACATCAAACTGCGTGACGTGGCACGCCAGTTGTGTGAACACGGCACGCTGTAGCAGGCCGGGGCCCTCTCCTGGCTGCATTCCGAATTGGGTGTGGTCTTCCTTGGGGGAGAGGGCCGATCTGGACGATCGTCTGTGTCATGCCGGCAGCCCACGACGGCGAGCTCCAGCCGGACACTCCACACCCGGCTCCGCGCACGCACGACGGCATACCCCGCCTCAGCAACCGCCTCGTGCAGGAACGCCAAACCGCCGGGTCGACGCACGCCGCAGTGGCGACATCAAGTCGCGTACGTCGGAAGCCTGTTGATCCATTGCGTCCGTCCAAATTGGTTGACATCCAGGTGCGGAATGTCGGAGGTTCTGCCGGGCACACCGATGCGCCACAGAGACGGAGAGATGGCACGCAGATGACTTTCAGCGGAGGGAACCCGACGCCAGGGCGCGGGAGGCGTCCGGCGGCGCCTGCCGCGGTGGACGGGAGCCCGCGGGATGAGCCGGGGCAACCGGTGCCCGTGGAGGGCGTCTTGGGGCAGGTGCACACCGCAGGGCGGGTCAAGGATCTGGGGGAGACGGTGGAGTTCAGCTGGCCCGGGGTGTACTTCGAGGGCCGCTTCCGCGGGACCGGCCTCGGGGTGGTACTCGACTGCGCGGCCGCCGACTACGACGTCCAGGTCGACGGGGCCACCGTCGCCACCCTGGTCACACCCGGTGATACCACGCACTGGATCAACGGCCTGCCCGACAGCGAGCACACGGTACGGGTCGTCAAACGCAACGACACCCCGGGGGACACCAGCACGTTCGCAGGCTTCGTCGCCGTGCCCGGGGGCGCCGTACTGGGCAAGCCGGCGCCCCGGGACCGCCAGATCGAGTTCATCGGGGACTCTCTCACGGTGGGCTACGGCAATGTCTCGGGCACCCGCGACTGCAATCCGGAGCAGCTCAAGCGGAGCACCAACACCGATCTGAGCCACGGCGCCCTCACCGCCCAGCAGTTGGACGCCGATTACCAGATCAACGCCTTCTCCGGCCTCGGTATGGTGCGCAACGTCGCCGGCATCTGCCCGGACGTCACGTACCGGACCTACTACGACCGCGCGCTGCTGAACGTGGACGGCGACGTCTGGCGGAACCCCGGAACATGGCGCCCCCAGATCGTGGTGGTCAACCTCGGCTCCAACGACTTCTCCGGCCTCACCCCCGGTGAACCGTGGACGCCCGACAGTCTCGCGGCCGCCTACCGCACCGCCTACGGTGAGTTCCTGGGGAAACTGCGGACTCGCTACGGCGCGGGCACCATCCTCGTGGCCGTCGGCTTCGACAGGAACGCCGAGTACGTGCGGCAGGTGGTCCAGGCGCGCAACGATGCCGGCGACGGCGAAGTCCGCTACTGGTTCCTCGACCAGTCGGGCCTGGACTTCCTCGGATGTGACGGGCACACCTCGGCTCACGACGACCGGCTGATCGCCGACCGGCTTGCCCCGTTCCTCAGCAGCCTGCCGACGGGATGGTGAGAGGCACGGCCACCCGCGAACCGGACCAGGGACTGCCGCCCCTCCCTCCGTCGGCGCGAGAACGGTCGGCGTAGGCATCGACCGACGGCATCACGTGGCGCAGCGCGGACAGCGGGTTGCAGACCTGACGGGACACGGCACGGCCTCGCGGGTGGGAGCAGCGAGCGCGGCGCGAGCACGTGATCGGCCGGATGAAGAACTACAAGATTCTCCGCGACTGCCGGCAACGCGGCGACGGGCTCCACCACGCCGTCCAGGACGTTGCCCAGATGCACAACCTCGCTCTCGCATCATGACCGGAGGACCGTGCTCACGCGCCCTGAATCGCCTGAACATGGCCTTGTGCAACACCCACGGACGTCCAGTTCGACCTGCTCAGCGACGAGGACCTGCAAGCCGTAGCAGACGGACTGCCGGCCGAATCGTCGGCCCTGGTCGTGGCATGGGAGAACACCTGGGCCGCGCGCCTCGCCACGGCGATCCGCGGCTCGCAGGGAGAGCTTCGGCTGTTGGAACGCATCCCCAGCGACACCGTCGTCGCGGCCGTCGCCGCGCTCGACACCGAATGACACGGAAGGAAGCGGACCCGCCATGCCTCAGCGCTTCGGACGGCCCGGCCTGCTGGGCACCATCGCCCGTACGGCGGTCATCTCGGGCACCGCGTCGGCTGTCTCCAACCGCGTCAACCGCGGTGGCCGAACGCGACATGCGCCGGGAGACCGAGATGCAGGCCCAGCAGCAGTGGGCGGCACAGCCGCCAGCGCCCCCTGCGGCCACCGACCGCGTGGCCCAGCTGACCGCACTGGCCGACCTCAAGGCCCAAGGACTCCTGACGGACGCGGAGTTCGCCACCGAGAAGGCACGGGTGCTCGGCTCCTGAACGGACGACAGCCGCGCAGCGCCGACGCCACGATGCCGGACAGCCGCCACGCCCTGCCGTCGACCGCGAAGGCCGTCAGACGCTCCACCGTCGTACAGCTCGTGCGGTACGGCGGCCGAATGCCGAGCGCGCCGTAACGCAGCCGGGTGATCGCCTCGTATACGGCGCCCGGGGGACGCGCCCCTTCTTCCCAGCCCCGCCCATCCGCGTCGCTCAAGGCATCGCTCCAGAAGCCTGGAACGTGGACCGAATTTCGGTCGACGGCGGCGACGTTCGACCGAGTTCAGGCCCATCGTCACTCTGGTGCCGAAATGCGCACTCAGTCACCTGAGGGAATACTTCGTTAACCACCAGCGCGTGAATCTGAGCCCGGTAGAAGGATCCGTCAGGAAAGAGGACGTCATGGACGACTACCCGCTTCTCGACCTCTTCCTGACGATGCTGTTCTTCTTCCTGTGGATCATGTGGCTGTTTCTGCTGTTCCGGGTCGTCATGGACATCTTCCGCGACGACGACCTGAGCGGCTGGGCCAAGGCCGGCTGGCTGATCTTCTGCATCGTTCTGCCCTACCTCGGCGTGCTCGTGTACGTGATCGCACGAGGGCGGGGCATGGGGCGCCGCGACGTGAAACAGGCGAAGGACGCCGAATCGGCCTTCAAGGACTACATCCGCACCACGGCCTCCGAAGGGAACGCCGGGTCCGGCGGCACGAACGAACTCGCGCGGCTCGCCGAGCTCCATGACTCCGGCGCCCTCACCGACGAAGAGTTCACCCAGGCGAAGACGAAGCTGCTCGCCTGATTTCACTGACGGCACGACGTGGAGGGCAAGTCCGACGTGGATTCACGGAACGGTTCCTACGGCCGCTCGAATACGCCGTACAGAATTCCGCAGCCGTCGCCCGAACCCCCTCCTCCGGCCGGGCCGCGCCTCGACGCGGGCCGGCTGTGGGCGGGCGGCGTGATGACCGCCGTGGTGGCTGCCCTCACCGCGGTCGTCGCATTGCTGCTCGTACGAGGAGTGCTCGGAATTGCCGTCTTCGCCCCCGAAGGGGACGGAGCCATGGGAAACGCCACCACCGGGGCCCTGGCCGGTAGCGCCGCCGTCGCGGCTCTTGCCGCAACAGCCCTGCTGCACCTGCTCATGGTGGCGTCGCCGCGCCCGGACCGTTTCTTCATCTGGATCATCACCCTCGCCACAGCCGTGCTGGTGCTCCTGCCGTTCACGACAGGGGCCTCACTTTCGGCGAAGTGCGGCACCGCGGCGGTTTATCTCCTCATCGGCATCGCCATCGGGACTCTGCTGTCCTCAGTGGCTCGCAGCGCGGCGCGGAGCGACTGATTCGGCAGAGTGTCACCAACTGCGCGCGCCGCCTCACCGCTGGGGCTGACGGAGCGACACCTCACCGCCGTAACTGATCCGCGCAGTCCTTCTGCCTGCAGAACCTCGCCGCCCTGCTGGGAGGCGAAGACCAGGCCGTCACGCCGGCCATGGCGACCTGGCGTGAGACTGCCGAAGATGTCGCACACGTTCCCGACCGCGCCGGGCGAGGTGGCACCCTCGTCGTGCGCACCCCGAGCATCGAGCGCATCGCCTTGCGCCGCCTGGAATGCATCGGCGACGTCAACGGACGGAAATGCCCGGCCTGCGAAACGGAAGTAGTCCGTGCGACGAAGCGATCGGCCCGCGCTCATTTCCATGGGCATTCTTCATGGCACATCGGCCGGACTCCGGCGCTGGTTGCCGTTGAGGGCGACCATCATCAGATGCTTTGCCCATCTTTGTTCGCACCATCAACTCGGGGAGCTTGGGTGCCGTCCCCCAGTGCGCGCGGTGTGTCCGAGACGACGCGGGCGAGGTCGAGGACGGCCTCGGTCGCGTGGGCGGTGGGCCAGATCAGCGCCCAACTGACCGTCGGGGCGTCCACCGGGCGCAGATAGCGCAGGCCCGGCCACGGGTAATAGCGCGACGCGACTTCATGGACGAGGCAGATCGCCGCCCCTGCTGCGACCACGGCCGCAACCTCTTGGAACGTCGAGACCTTCGGCCCGCGCCGGATGGGCCGGCCGCTGGGAGTGTGGGCGGGTACCAGGGTCTGTTGCCAGTATTCGGGGATGGAGGAGGCGCAGTGCGGAAGAGTCCAGTCGGCGAGGTCCTCCATCCTGACGGCTTCGCGCCGGGTGAGGGGGTGGTCGACACTGACCATGAGGAGCGCGGGGCCGGAGATGAGGACGGGGCCGACGGTGAGGTCGGGTTCACGCACGGGCAGCCAGGCTGTCGCGACGTCGACCGAGCCGTCCCGCAGCGGGCCGAAGGGGTTGGCGAAGGTCATCTCCTTGACGACGAGTTCGGTGTGGGGGTGCCGTTCGCTGAACCGGTCGAGAAGGTGTGCCTGGTCCTGTGGCTGCGGGCCGTGCAGCCCGAGCCGCAACGTTCTTTTGTCGGGCGTTGCTCGTGCGGCAGCGGCGGCACGGGCGACGCCGTCCCGGATCTGCTGAAAGCCGGTACTGAGATCGTCACGCAACTGAGCCCCGATTGAGGTCAGTTCGACCCTGCGACTGGTTCGGACGAAGAGGCGCGCACCGATGTGCCGTTCTTGCTTGGCGATCGACTGACTCACTCGGGCTTGGGAAACGTGCAGCCGGGTCGCGGTCCGGCCGAAGTGCAGTTCCTCGGCCAGCGCCAGAAAGATCTCGATGTCACGCAGCTCCACCGTGCCTCCGCCTTCGTCGATAACCCGACGCTTATCTGACCATGCGCATCCGCTCGTTGTTCGAGCTTCTGTCCTACGGCAGCCTGAGATCGCTTCTAGTGCCTGGGCGCGCCGCACGAGACACTGGGCCACGACAGCCTGACCCGCGCGGGAACGCCTGTCGGCTGCACGGGTCGGCACGTGTCCGACTTTTCGAGGACGGTTGCGAGGCCCCTCGTACTCAGGACGTGACTTGCTGGCCCAACAGCCGGGCCTGTTCCTTTTTGAGTGTGGTGAAGCCCTGGCGCGCATAGGTTGCGAGTTCGCCGCTGGGGAACGACACCACCGACAGATGCTCGTCGTGGTGGCCCTGCGCCCACCGGGCTGCGGTGATCTCATACCCCGACACATGTGCGCACAGAGTGAGCAACAGTGGCGGCATCATGTGCTCGTTCAAAAGGTCGCCATGCTTGACGACCAGGTCACGCATGGCCTGGATGTTCGGCAGGAACACGGTGGTGACCCACAGGCGCCACTCGGCGAGCTCGTCCTCGGTCGGTGCAACTCCGCCGGCGAACGGCGATCGGCCGCCAGGACGACCGTGCCGTTCCACGAACGCCGCGAACGTTCGGCTGTTGGCCTCCGTGAGAGCGAACAGCGGCCCGTAGAACGAACCGAGTTGACGATTCACGCGAGCCAAACGCTCCTGACGCTGCGCCAGGCGCACGCTGTTGAGATATGTGACGACATAGCCGACCAGCGCCAGCCCGATAGTCACGACCAGTGCGATCATGAAAGGAGATCCTAGCCATCGGCCTTACTCAGGTCTGGCTTCCGGACGAGGCCAGGCTGAGGAGCTCGGCCAGTTGGGCACTGGTGGATCGGTCGGCCGGCAGGAATGCCTCGAGACGTAGTTCGGCGATGGTCACGTCGGTGGCGGTGCCGAAATGTGTGAGTGTGGTGATGAGCGTCAGCTCCCTGCCGTCGGCTGGATCAGGTGCCCGCAGGCGCAGTGGTACGGCGAAGCCGAGGTGGTGCGATGACGCGCTTGGGCGTGGTGGTGCCAGGTGGGTCAGATCGCGGGCCAAGCGCCCGAGCCGGTCGTCCGGGTTGCGCAGGTTCTCGGCCTGAACGCTGTCGATGATGTGCCACGCCCACTCGTCGAGGTTGATGATGCGCGACGCGAGTCCCTGGGGGTGCAGCAGCACCCGGGGGACGCTCACCGGCGCTTCGAGCAGATGTGGAGCGACACCGGTGGTGAGGACGTGGAAGGCGGTGTTGGCCGAGACCAGGTCGCCGTGCCGGTCGACAACCACTGCCGGGTACGGCAGGTGGCCGTGCAGGATGCGTTCGAGAGCGGCGCGAATCGGTGCGAGTTGGGGGCCGTCCAGGCGGGTCTCGGGGTAGGCCGGTGCGAATCCGGCGGCCAGGAGCAGTTCATTGCGCTCGCGGATCGGCACGTCCAGGGCTTCGCCCAGCCGGATGATCATTGAACGGCCGGGGGCCGATCGTCCGCTCTCGATGAAGCTGAGGTGCCGCTGCGTGGTCCCGGCACGCAGGGCCAGTTCCAGTTGGCTGACGCGCCGCCGGGTGCGCCACTTGCGCAATGCTCCGGCGAGCCCGTCTCTGGTCGATTCGCTGGTCACGGTCCTTGTGTAACGCGATCGGTTACTGATCCGCCATTCCCTGCGAGGAATTGCCGCGCGCCGTCCGGCGCAGCAGGGTCATGGCCGCACGCCGACCGTTCACGACCGAGGAGTCCGCCATGGCCGACATCGACATCGACATCCACGACCTGACCGACCGCTACGTTGCCGTATGGAACGAACCCGACCTGGAGCGCCGCCGCGCTGCGATTCGCGAACTGTGGTCCGCCGATGCCGTCCATGTTCTGCAGCCTCCGAAGGAGATCCTGCAGACCGTTGAAGGGCTGGGCTTTGACCGTCTCCTTCTGGAGGCCCGCGGGCACCGCGCCTTGGAGTTCCGTGTGACTCGAGCCCACGAGGAGTTCGTCGCTCCGGGGACCTTCGTCTTCCGGTCGCGCGGGAACAGCGACCGGCTCCACGACGTCGTCAAGTTCAACTGGGAGATGGCACCCCGGGTCGGTGGTGAGGTCGCCGGTGTCGGTCTGGAGGTCCTCGTGCTCGGCCCTGACGGTCGCATCGTCAGCGACTACCAGTTCATCGAGGGATGAGCACGGCGATGGCGATACGCTCAGCGATGTGCCGCGGCCGCCCCGAAAGCCGTCGGCATCGCTGTGCGGGCCACAACGGGCCCATCTCAGCGGCGAGTTCAGCGATCACATCCCTGGCCGGCCCCGTGATCCGCGAACGGTTGACGATCACCGAACGGGCTACGGTTCCCATGGAAGCGACCGCCTAGCAGGCTCAGTTCGAGGTCACCTTGGGTGCGCTACCTGCGGTCATGCCCACCACCCCGCTGACGCCGCGCGCGGATCGCTGACGGATGCGTCCCGTTGCGCGGGCAGCAGGTCCAGGTCGCTTGCACGCGCGCTCAGACCGGTGACCGGGCCAGGAATGGGCAGACGGCGAGCCCGCTACTCATCCTTGAATCGATAACCCCAGGCTTATCCGATCATGCAAAATCGCTCATTGTTCGAGTGCTGAGGTCACGGCATTCTGAGATCGCTTCCGGCACGAGGGGTGCGCTCCGGGGTGGAGCGTGCCCTGCCACCGCTGTGTGGTGGCTGTCACGGACAGTTGTTCACCGGAAGTGCCGGCGCATCGGACAACGGGGGACGAGGCCCGGCAGCGAGCCTGCCAGGGGGGGGCAGGCTCGCTGCAACGACGCGTAAGACGTGGGGGATTCAGTGAGATCAGTCGTGCGGGTGGCGGCTTTGGCAGCTGCCTTCGTGGTGTCGTTGGCCGCGTGCGACGACGCCGGAAGCGGGGATGACCACGGCGCGCGCAGCACCCGTCAGGTCGGGGAGGGACAGGAGGGAGGCGGCACGGACGAGAGTCCGGCAGCACTGTCCCCGGCGCAGCTGCAGAGCGCCGTTTCGGGCGACAGCGGGATCCCTGAGGGCTGGCACGGCAGGGGATCCGATGTCTACCAGGGGGCGGAGGCGGTGAAGTACTGCGGTCTCGACGCTGAGACGGGGTGTGCCGGGCTGACGGCCATGACGATGAGGACACTGGAGAACCAGACCCTGGAGGAACTGCAGGCGGGCAGCGACGGCCGGTCGATGTTCATCAAGATGTACTCCTTCGACTCCTCCGAGAACGCGACGGTGACGGCCAAGGCCATCGCCTCGGCCGAGCGGCACGAAGCCAGCGACCCGCGCCGGCTGAAGGTCACCACTGCGGCCGAGTACACAGACGCGTTCTGTGAAGAACTCGGTCTGGACGAGTACAGCGCCACTGCGGTCATGCGCACCGGAGCTGTCGTGATCACGGTGTGGGGAACGGACCTCAAGACCACCGCCGACATCCAGCCCATCGCCAGGAGCCGAGTCGAGCGCGTCCTGAAGATTGCGGCGGGACGCAACCCGGACGCCTGAAGACCCACGCGCCACACCACCAACTCCGCATAGGAGTACGCCGGAACGCGGAGCCGACTACATTCTCCGTCGGCTCCGCCAAGACGAAGAGATGCGGAGCAATGAAGAGACGTCTGTGCGTCGTGGGCGCTGTTCTCATGTGTGCCCTGTTCGGCCTGCAGGGACCGGCCACGGGTGCGCAGCGCCCGGCAACCGCCACCGCTGCGGCTGGGTGGCCCGCGGTGAGTTCCGCCTCCGGGGCCCATGTCGAGAGCGGAACGCGCGCTGATACCGCCAGCGCCACCAGCAACAGTGTGGTTCGCCACGATTACAACGGCGACGGTCGCAGCGACTTCGCGTCCTGGTACGACTATGCCGAGGGCCAGGACGCCATTCATACCTTCACCGCCCGGGCCGACGGCGGCTTCGCCCCGCCGGCTGTCGGCTGGAAGACGCCAAAGGGCAACTTCTGGGCCGAGTACATGAAGAGGGTCACCGGAGACTTCAACGGGGACGGCATCGGCGACATCGCCGCCTTCTACGGCTACGACGACGGGAGAGTCTCCCTCCTCACCTGGCTCGGCACGGGCAAGGGAACCTTCGCCGACCCTTTCTCCTCCTGGTCCGTCACCCCGGGAAACTGGACCTTCGACGCCATCAACGCCCAGGCCGGTGACTTCGACGGAGACGGCCGCGACGACATTGCGGCCTGGTACGACTACCGCAACGGCGACGACAAGCTCTTCACGTTTCTCGCCGAGGCCGACGGCGGTTTCGCCAGCCCCTTCTCCTCCTTCGCACGCACCAACGCGGACGGCTGGCAGGTCGAGCGGATGAAGTTCACCACCGGTGACTTCGACGGGGACGGCCGCGACGACCTCGCAGTTCTGGACAGCTACACAGCAGGCACGGTGCGGCTGATGGCTTTCAGCGGCACGGCAGAGGGCGGCTTCTCCGACCCGGTGAGCGGCTGGCAGGCCGGCGGCTGGCAGTTCGACCGGGTGAGCGTGCTCTCAGGAGACTTCGACGGCAACGGCCGCGACGAAGTCGCGACCTGGTACGACTACGCCGACGAACACGACGCCCTCTTCAGCTTCAGCCTCGACACCGACGGCAAGTTCGCGAACCAGCGTCAGCTGTTGAACATGAAAGCGGGAGACTACGACCGGGCCCGGATGTACCTGGTCTCCGGCGACTACAACGGCGACGGCCGCGACGATGTCGGCGCCCTGTACGGCTACTCGGACGGACTGGTGGCCGCGCTCACCTTCACCGGCACCAGCGACGCAACCCTGCGGGACGCGCTGCACAGCTGGAAGAGCACCGCGGACGACTACTGGACCTTCGCCAGAGTCGCCACCATCGGGCCCTACAACAGCTCGCTTCCGGCCTGCCCGGCGGTCTTCGGGCACGGGGGATACCCCACGGGCGACGACGCCTGGGCACGGGACCAGGTCCGCCAGCCGAACCACCCCACCGGCCTTGCCCAGCAGAAAAGCTGGGGTGCGGCGGGCGTGGAAGCCGATCTGCGGCTCACGCGGGACGGCACCAAGGCAGTGATGTGGCACAACAACACCACCAGAGGCCTGTCGGGTACCAAGTCCGACATCGCAGCCATGTGGTGGGCCACCGGCGCCGACCAGCTCAAGGGCCGCACAATCGTGACCGGCCCGTACAAGGGCGAGACGGTCTACACCTTCCGCGAATGGCTCGACAGTGCTCAAAGCCAGCAGATGGCCGCGTTCGTAGAGCTCAAGAAGGAGACCGAGCCGGTCCTGCTCCGCGGCGAGGCATCCGTCCGCGAGGCCGCCTGGAACGAGGTCATCGCACCCATCAAGGAAAGCGCAGCCAGACAGAAGATCCAGATCTACACGCAGAGCGATGAACTGCGCCCCGAACTCGAAAAACGCGTCAAAGCGGCGGGTCTCGGCGCAGCGCTGGACAGCTACCCCCGATGGATCGACGATGCAGACTTCGGCTGGGAGGAGCCGGCGCCACCGGCCTACAAGCACTATGCCAACTGGCAGTACAAGCTGAACAAGTACGGCTCCCCGGTCACGGCCGTGCCGATGGTCACCTCCTGGACGAGTGACTTCACGTCCTGGCTGAAGGGAAAGTGCCGCTGATGCAGTCGCAGGCTCGCTCGCTGAAGATCGAGTGCTCCAACCCGAAGCACCCACTGCCGTCTGTGGCAGTTGGCGACGGTCACCTGAAGTCAGCGGTTCCGCTCCGGGCGTCGAAGGCGTCGGACGCGGCAAGGGCAGCACGGTGGCCTCGGCTCGCACGCAGCGCACGTGCGAGCCCAATCCGTCATCGGCCCGGTCTTTGGTCGCCGGTGATTGCCAAGACCACCATGAATCGCATCTCCGCCCCGAGCGATCCCCACCGCCCCGCCGACGCCGTTTCAGCGGGCCCCGCAGCTACATGAGAGCAACCAGTGCATCCTTCAGCGGCAGATGGTGTCCTCCGCGCCTTCTGGGCGGCTCCGGTGGGCGATCGCGTGCCTCGGTTGCCCCAGCTTGCGGGCGCGGTGTCGACAGCGGTCCGCCCGACTTCTTTCCCGCAGCCTCTGACGGGCGACCGCTTGTCGCGGCCGGTCGGTGGGAAGCCCGTCAGGGAAGCTCTATCGGATACGAGTGGCGAGGGGGCCCTATGGCGGCAGAAGTCTGGGCGCCGTTGTTTTCACTCGTCGGCGTCGTGCTCGGCGGAGGTCTGACCGCTCTGTCGCAGCGCGCTACTCAGCGTTCGGCTGAGCGGCTGGATGAACGTCGGCAGATCACTGCCGGGCGTGCGAGCCGACGGGCCGAACAACTGCAGGCGATCAAAGACTTTCTGGCCTGTGTGCAGGAAGCGGAAGGCATGGCGTATCGACGCCCCGAGGGGTGGGGCGAAGACGAGGACGGAGGGTGGCATGCGGCCGCGTCGGCGGCGATGGGCAGACTGTGGGTCGCCGAGCGGCACCTGGTGCTCCTGTGCCACGCCAGTCTCCACCTTCCCGTACAGGCATATGTCCGGGCGCTGAACCAGGCAGTGTGGCGCGAGATCGGTGACGTCGAGGTCAATGAGCACGTCGAAGAGCACAAGAATGCCTTCATGGCCGCGGCCCGGGCGAGCCTCGCCGCCGACTGACTTCTTCCCATGGGCGGAGCCTGCATCTCTGGCGTGACTGGTGGGTGTGTGGAGAGGAAGAAGGACTGCGCGGATGCCTGTCCAGCAACGATGCCTCAGTCAGCTGACCCGTACCCTGCCCTCCTCCAGACAAGTCAACGACCCGGTCACTGAGCGTCTTCAGGTTGGCCACTGATCGCGTGACGGGGCGGTGTGTGGGAGGTGATCCCGATCCTGGAATGCAATCGAGCACCCCGCCGGCGAGTGGGTACTCCCGCACGCGGCCGGACCACCTCAGTAAGGCGCAGCAGGGCACCGGCTCCTGCGATGGGGCAGTGGTGTGTCACGACCAGACGAGTCGGCCTGCCTCGACCTCGCAGACGGGATGCCGGCCATCGGCGATCTTCGTCAGCATTTCCGCCACGGAGTCGAAATAGTGCGCCAGGGATGCGTACTCGCCCGTGATCGTGGGTTCACCCACAAACCACCTGCCTACCCGTCCGTCCCGCGCGTCGACGAACTTCCCCATCCAGCCGTCCTGGTCGGACAGGAACGGGATCCACTCATTGCGCCAGAACGGATTGTCCGGCTGGTCGGGAGGGTCGAACCCACCGGGCATGGAGCGGTTCGCGTAGAGGTTTTCCATGGCCCGGATGCCCAGAAAGAAGCTGCCCTCATCGGGGAAGCCGGCGAACCCGCAACATGCCACGTCGTGATCCACATCTTCCTCAGGAAGATCCAGATTGTTCTGCAGCAGCCACGCCCGCAGATCCTGAGGCAGCGACCTACCCATCCGTTCCTCGGCGGCCGTGAGCGCCTGCTCCGTAGCGGGCCCGGGAAGGTCCGCGTGTTCGGCCGGAGCATGCCGCGCAAGAAGATTCATCACGTGGGACCAGCTCTCCACCACGCTCATTTCCCTCTGCCCTCTCTGCAATGACCCCTGCGGCTGCGCCACTACGGGGGCGAAGCGTCGATGCCGCGAGCTGTAGCCCCAAAGCGTGTGCAGAAGGGCCACGTAGGGCAGCGCCGACCGGAAAACCCCGCAGGGATAGTACTCCGAACGTGCGTGCTGTTCCGCCCCTCACGATCACCCGATGCCGGTCCGAAGCGCAGGACCGCCCGCCCCTTTACGACACGGGGACAGGCGGCACTTCCAGATCGGCATTGCTGCTCCCGGGGCCTTCCACGTAATAGCGGCCGCCTCCGATCGGGACGGACCGCGCCCGCATCCGGGCTCCGCCTCGTCCCCCTGATGGCCACGCGCCCCTCGGCGGCCCGCGCCCCTTGTGGCCCGTCGCGACGTCGCTCCGCCGCGCTATAGCACCAGAACAGGCCGCGCGCACCTGCGACAGGAGCGGAGGGCGAGAGCCAAGGCCGCGTGGGCAACTACACGGCGACCAGCTGTCCCAAGGCATGCAAGCCGCAGTGCTGCTGACCAGCCTGGCGAACCTGGCGCGGCCTGGCGATTGCCCGCCAGGCCATGTCTGTGCGTGTGATCGGACGTTGACCGGCTATGCATGACGACGGTCACGACCACGCGGCGGCCATGGTTGAACTGACCGAGGCGTACTGGCTCACCACCCCGGCCGATCTGAGCGGCCACACGTCCTGCCCCCGCTTCTCCGTGTCCATGTCCTCGCCGCGGGCGGAGCGTGGGCTGTGCCGGCGTGTGCACTCGGCCATGACAGCGACGTCCGTACTGACCGTGGCAGCCGCCGCGCCCTGCTCCACCAGTTCAAACGGCCAGCCACGCGATGGGAACGCCGCCTCGAACTCCATGACGCCTTCGTCTCATTGGGCTGCAGCATCTTCTGGAGACGCCTCAAGAAGACCGAAGCATGCTCGTGCTGCTGGCTCGCAGAGCTGTGACTGACTTTGGCGCGGGTTTCTGCCGGGGAACTCGAGCGTGTGCCGGCCATGCCGGGTCCCTGTGGCTTCTTAGTTTTTCTGCAGGGCGCGGGTGAGCCCAGCCAGGCCGGCTGTGGTCAGCACCCAGCCTGAGGCGATCAGGACGTAGACGAGGCACTGGGGGCCGGTGTTGGGCCAGTACCAGCCTGACCGCTGTCCCAGGCCGCCGATGGGGATCAGGAGGTCCAGGGTGTAGACAAGGGGCTGGAACGGGGCGCCTTCCCCTGCCTTGACCGGTGTGGGCGTGTTGGTGCTGAAGACGCCGGTTCCCAGGATGCTCAAAGCGAGGAGCCACAGGCCGGCGAGCCATGGCCGATAGCCGTAGCCGACGGTCACGTCGAGGAGGTGGCCCCAAGCGCGCGCGGGCCAGGAAAGGGTGCTTCGCCGGTGGCGCTGTCGGGCCAGCAGGACGCGGCGTGCGTCGCCGTCATGTCCGATCGTCCGGTACCAGATGGCCAACTGCTCGTACGGTTGAGGGCTGTAGCGCGGGCTGCGACGGATCCACGCCACTCTGTGCCCTGGCGAGTCGCGCCCCTCGCCGACCCCCGCGTCCTTGAGGGAACCGTAGACGAATCCCTCCAACGCCACCACAGGCGGCCAGCTTTGTGCGCTGTCGGTGAGGTATGACACCTGGGCGCCGCGCAGGTCGACTGCCGCGGCCGGCGGGCGGGCGAAGGTGAGGTCGGCGTCGACGGCCTGCATATGCTGGCACTGCACGGCAGGAACCGCGCCGTCGGCTGCCGTATGGACAGTGGCTCCGGCGAAGCTGACCTTGTCCAGGATCTGTGTCCTCCGCAGTTTCACCGTACCGCCCGCCGTGAACCCGTCTGAGCAGTCGAGACGAGAGAGCACGGCGTTGTTCAGGTCCAGGGCGACGCCGCCGGGCCCGGGGTCATCGAGCCGTGAACCCCGCAGGTACAGCCCGCGCGAGAGCTGGGATCCCGCGAGGCGAATCGTTCCGCGGGCGTGGAAGCCGCGGTTGCCATACAGGGCGCCTTGAACGGCCAGCCCACCCGCGGCCATGGCCAAGCCCCCGGGCGCGTTCAAGCGTGCTCCGTTGAGCAGCAGGCCGCCGGCCACCCGGGCGTCACTGAGCGACAGGGCCGTGGGCACGTCGTTGAAAGCCGAGGAAGCGAGGCTCTCGAGGAGAGAGCGCCGCAGGTCGACATTGCCTTCGAAGCGGGCCGAGTCGGCCTCCAGCCCCGGCAGTTTGCAGCCCGTCAGCACCAGGCTTCGCATCGATGCTCCGAGCAGGTCTACCCCCTCGTCGAACCAGCACTCCTCAGCGCACACGAGGTAGCCGACGTCAGCTCCAGCGAGATTCAGGGATCCGGTGATGCGTGCCCCGGCTAGCCGCAGACTCGCCGACGAGCCGGGGCGAGCCGGATTCGCGCCCAGCAGAAGACTTGTGATCACGTCGCCCCGAACCGTACGTGCGGGACCCCACCGCCCGCCCGTATCGATGTCGACGACAGCCCGGCCAGCGGGGCGAAGATCCACGCGGCGCCCCTCAGGAAATGCATCCCACAAGGTCCGCTCGGGAAGCGTCAACTCCGCATATGAGATCACCTGGTGAGAGTAACGGCCCCACGTCTTTCCTCCTCCCTCACCCAGGGGCCAACGGACCCCGCTATCCAGCCGATCGGAGTGGACCTCTCTTCGGTCGACCACGGGCTCCGCTCATGCTCACGACGCGAATCGTCGGTCCAACGAGCGAGCCTCTTCGACGCGCCGCCGAAACCGCCCGCGATCTCCGGCAAGGCGCGCCGAACGTCCAGGGCCCAGGCAGGCAACGCTACGTCGCCGAGCAGACCTTCGTCCTGGGGGAGGCGAATCAAGAGGGCCGGACCATCATCGCGGTACGCGCTCAAAGGGTTCTCGAACTCAATGGGCGCGGATCCTTTTGAGTGGTCGTCGGAAGGGCGTGGGTCGGTTATGAGGTGCGTAGGGACGAGGTGTTCGGCGTCAGCATCGGCAGCGATGCCAGGTGTTCCTCGGGTACGTCGAACGCTTCTGTCAGGGTCGCCAGGTGTGGTGCGAGTCCGGCTGTCAGGTCGCGCACTGTGTCGGGGAGGGAGCGGACCTGTTCGGCGGTGAAGGTGTGTTCGGCCAGCAGGAGCCCGCTGAGCGGGGCCAGCCGATCGAGCAGGAACAGGGTGCGCAGATCATTCAGGGCGGCGCGGGTACCCGGGTCGGTGACCTGCGAGCAGGCCGCGGCGAAGGCATCGGCGGCCTGTCCCACCGTGTGTGTCTCGACCAGGGCGAGGGCTGCGGCGGAGGCATGGTTCCAGCGCCCGAGTGCATCGCCCGTGCCGGCGCGGACGTCCCGGCGCGCGGTCAGGTGCCAGTGCCGCTCGGCGGCGGCCAGGGCGCGGCGCAGAAAGGCGGGGTCGGTGAGGGACTCCCGGCCGGTCGCCGCCGTCTCCGGTTCCGGGGCGGCTCCGTGACCGAAGATCATCTCGGCTCCGGCCTTGCACCAGACGGCCAGGTTGTCGCCCTCGGCGGTGATGGCCCCGTCGGCGTTGGCGGTGAACTCGGCGAGGCCGTTCACGGGAAACAGCGCGCGGGCGCCGCAGCGTTCGCGGGCCTCGATCGTGATGTCGCGGCCCTGCCAGGTGATCCAGCCCTTGGCCATCGCCACCAGCCGTTCTGCCTCGTCCCGGTCCTCGGGGCTGTGGGAGATCCAGCGTTCGGTGACGGCCCGGTGCAGAAAGGTCATGGCGTACGCGGTGGCCGTGCAGGACAGAAGCCGGGCATGGTGGCTGCGATGCGCGGCCAGCGGGACACGCTCTCCGGCCACCGGCCCCGAGATGTGGCGCAGGTACGCGTAGCGCGCCGCGATCGTCAGCGCCGCACGGCTGCCTCCCAGAACGCTCGCGCTCATGCACAGCTTGCCGACCGTCACCCGGCGGATGGAGTGCAGGAACCGTTTGCGCGCACTGCCCACAGCGCTGGTGAAAGTACCTTCGTGCGCGAGTCGTCCGTGCGCGCCCTGAAGCAGTGCGGTGCGGGGCAGCCGCACGTGATCGAAGCCGGTGACGCAGTGGTCCACCGGGCTGCCGATCCGGTCCGGCAGCATGGTCACGGTGATGCCCGGCAGGGTTCCCCGCTGGTCACTGAGCGGGGTGAGGAAGAGGAAGACGCCCTCGTCCCGGTCGTCGACCTGCAGCCGGGCCGCGACCACGGCGGTCTTCGGCCCGCCCGCGGGGCTGGTGTTGGGCATGTATTTCTGCGCGCCCTCGTGCGGGGTGTGCAGCACGAACTCGTCCCGCTCACGGTCGTAGCGGGCGATGGTCTCCAGCGCCGCGGCATCGTTGCCGTGCGCGTGCTCGGTGCACAGGAAGGTCCCGGTGGCCGCAAGTGCGGTGAACGCGGCCAGGTCGCGGGCGGGGGACACTTCGTCGTCGAGAAGGCTGCCGAGGAAGAGGTTGTAGTGGATGCCGGCGACGGTGGCCGTGGCCCCGTCCACCACCGAGGTCCACTCGTGCACGGCGGCCAGCGCGCGCGGGTCCCGGACCAGGTCCTGCACGCAGAGCACTTCCTCGTTCAGGGCCCGAAGCCGGTCGTACGACTGCTGCCACCGCTCCTCGACACGCAGATCGGCGCGGTGGCGGAACAGGTCGGTCGAAATGATCTTGCGCCACGTCGTGTGAAGGTCGGGTCCGGTATCGCCGTCCCGGAAGAGGACTCCGGTCAGCTCCTGCGAGCGGGGTGCAGGCCGCGGACCGTCCTCGACCTGCGCACTTGTATTGATCGTCATGCCCGACCAACGACATGACGCGTGTACGGAAACCGGGACGAAGTAAACAGCCGGTTAAAGATCACACGCGACGGCCAACCGCCCGCCCGCGGCCCACTCGCCTCACGGTGCCGCGTCATGCGGCCCCACTGCGATGTTCCCGATCGGCACTCCAAAGGAGCTGGCACCCATCGTCGCTTGGCTGTCATTGGTTGTGGGGGAGCGGCCCGGAAGAGTGCGTCGGCTTGACGGCGGAGTCTGTTGGGTCGCTACCGGTACGGCGATGGTCCCGGCCTCGCACCGGGACCGCGCCCGTGAACGCCGGTCACTGCAGCGTGCGTTGTCGATGCCGACTCCATGCGGTGAGGTCCTGCCCGACGGGCAGGACCTCACCGCATGCCGATCCAGCGTTCGCGCCAGGGGCTGAGGAATCGGCGCGCCGAGTGCCGCAGGACGGTACGCGACGCCCGGATGTTACTTGTTCACCGTGTTGGCGCTCGCCTGGTCCATGAAGATGGCGACGTGGGCGGGAGGCATCCCGGCCAGCGTGCCGCCGACCGGTGACGGTCGCTCCGCGCTGTCGATCATCGTGCGGGCGGCTTCGGGGGAGACGGGCGGGACCGGGTGTTCGAGGTAGAAGCGCTTCTCCTCATCCCCGGTGATCCCGTCGGGGATGGCAGGGGCGTACGGCCAGAAGTAGAGGGGCGTCTCGGGCTCGATCCGCCAGCTCTCCGCGAGCGAGCCGGCATCGACCACCTCGTAGCCGACCGCCTCCAGGAACCGCGTCACCGCCTCCTTGGCAGCGGGATCGTCGCCCGCGATCGGCAGGGTCGTCCGTTCTGCATCGCCCTTCGGGCGGGCGTTGGAGTACATGTGGTTCCAGTCCAGATTGTGCAGCCCCTTCACGACCAGGGAGTCCTTGAGGTGCCGCTGCACGAGTTCGCTCGAGGTGAGCTTCCCGGCATCGAGCTCGGCGTTGCGCCAGAACTCCGGGTAGTAGTTCGTCTGGTCCAGGACGACCTTCCCGGCCAGCTTGTCGACCGGCAGGGCCTCGAAACTCGCGAGCGGGACAGGAAGGGCAATGATGTCGCCGGCCTCGATCGCCTCATCGACCGTTGCGGCGCGCGCCAGCGGACCGAGCTCCGATACGAGTTCCGCGATCGATTCCGGGCCCCGCGAGTTGCTGAGCACGACGCTGTAGCCGGCGTCGACGGCCAGCCGGGCGACGGAGCCGCCGACCAGACCAGAGCCAATGATTCCGACGGTGGGTGCCATCGTGGGTATCTCCTAGTACAAAAGGCGCCGCGAGCCGGCGGCAGGTTCCGCCGGGCCTCTGACGCACTTGGGGACTGACACGTCGATACTCGGCCTGGCCCCTGGGGTGCACCAGGCGCTGTCGTCCCTGGTAGCGCCAGTACCACCCACCCCCTCACCAGCAGACTCATACTGGATCCATGACCACTCACACCGAGCTCGGCCCAGCACTGCGTGCATGGAGAGAGCGCATCGGCCCGGCCGCGGTCGGTCTGCCGGTCGCAGGCAACCGACGCGTTCCGGGCCTGCGCCGTGAGGAGCTGGCGGTCCTGGCCGGCATCTCCGTCGACTACCTCGTGCAGCTCGAACAGGGCCGCGCGAAGAACCCCTCCCCCCAGATTCTCGCGGCGTTCGCCCAGACACTGCGGCTCAACGCCGTGGAACGCGAGCTGCTCTACCGGCTGGCAGGGGCGGTCGTCCCGCCGTCCGGGACGGTGCCACGCGAGGTGCCACCCGGCGTGCAGCGCATGATCGACCGGATGAGCGACACCCCGCTGGCCGTCTTCACCGCCTCCTGGGACATCGTTCAGAGCAACCCGCTCTGGGCCGAGCTGTTCGGCACCCCGGCCGAGGCCGATGCCCGGTCGAGCAACCTGATCTGGGGGCACTTCGCCGCCCCGCCCGCACCCGGCGCTTCCCGCATCGAGCGCGGCGCCGCACATGCCGAAGCCTTCGAGCGCATGATGGTGTCCGACCTGCGCCGGGCCGCCGACCGGTACCCCGACGACCGCGCCGTCACCGAGCTGATCAACGGACTACGAGAGACCAACCGACGCTTCGCCGATCTCTGGACCCGCTACGAAACCCGGCCGATCGGACGCTCACACAAGACAGTTGTCCACCCCCGACTCGGCGAGATCGTCCTCGACTGCGACATCATGACCATCGAACGCGCCGACCTGCACATCGTGTTGAACTGGGCCGCTCCGGACACGGGCGCGGCCGAGAAGCTCGCCCTGCTCCGCGACCGCGTAGCCGCAGCAGCACGCTGAACAGCGGCACTACGCGGTTGCAGCCATTGAACTCACCCCGCAGGACTTGCTCTGCTGGAACTTCGCCGCCGAATTCGCACGGTGGCCTCCCAACGAAAGCTGCGCACAAGGGCCAAGCTCTGGTTCCTCAACTCCGCGTCATCGTGCATGCCATCCAGGACGCCGCCGAGCAGACCGCACCCCCGCAGGCCCGGCCCTAGCCGCCGATGTCAGTGGCATCAGCGAGGATCTCGGGCATGACTGCGACTGCTGCTGACTACGTATGGTTCGAGGAGTGCTTCCCCGAGCTCGCAGAGGCATACTGCTTCACCCTGGTGCACAAGCTGTCGCCTTCAGAAGTTCTCCGTCGCCTCCAGGGACGTGAGGAGTCTCCGCGGACCGGGGCGGAGCAGATAGTAGAGGCGGCCTTCGACCTCCTGGAATCCGACGACGCCCGGCAGCTGATCGCCATGACGACCATCGGGGACTGGACGCTGTTGATCGAGCCCAACGGTTATCTCGGCGTCACCGAGGAGAAGGCCTTGCCTGCATCCGCGGGTACCAACTGGGTCTCGCACTTCGTCAACATCAACGGCGTCGACACGTTTCTCTGGGCCGAGGACACGACGAACCGCTTGGCCTTCGAGCCCGGATTCCCCGACAGCCGGTGGGGAACGACCCCCGACGAACTCCTCAAGGCCATGCACGACAGCGGTTTTCAGTTCTGGGAGGAGACCTCCGATACGGCGGAGAACCTGTCCGCGCCGGCAGCGTTCGCGCTGGCCGAGTATCTGACCGGCGTCCGCATCACACCAGAACTGCTTCAAGAAACGACGTTCACCTGCGGCAGCGCAAAGATCAGGTGACCCCATCGTGGCCTTGCTTCCTCACGACGTGCGTGCGAGCGCGACCTGGACAGCCGGCGCGCTGGGTCGTGGTGACAGAACCCCTACCTCTGTGCCGCAGGCGACCCCGTCAACCGCATCGACCCCACCGGCCTGCTGTCGCTGGGAGAGGACCTGGGCCTGGCGGGAACTCTCGTCAAGAATTCTGGGTATTGGTGGTCTTCGGTCCTGTGACCGGAAAGCATCCGTCGATGCCTCGCTGTAGCGTGCCAGGAGCATTCTTCAGCGGGCCGGATGGTTCCCTGCCCATACCGTGGGGATTCGGCCTGACCACGGACTTGCCTGTTCGAGTTGTCCGGCAAGGCGGAAGAGCCGGCCTTCGAGGCCGTATCCGGCGGCGAACTGCATGCCGACCGGGAGTCCCGTCCCGGCGTCGGCCGTCACGGGTACGGACATGGCGGGCGTGCCTGTCACGTTGAACGGCAGGGTGAACGGCGACAGGTCGTTGATGCGCTCGATCCAGCCGAGGCCGTCCAGTGTCTCCGCACCCTCCGTATGAGTGCCCAGAGACATGGGAGGCTCCGGCAGGGTTGGCGTGAGGAGGATGTCGTACTCGTCGAAGTACCGCGCCAGGCTTCGGGCCACCCGGTTCCGCATCGCGAGAGCGGTGTGGAATTGCGCGCCGCTGACCCTCTGCCCGTAGTGGTAGCCGGCGAGGGTCGCCGGCTCAAGGGTCGAGGAGTCGATGGGACGGCCGAAGGCGGCGGCCAGCCCGTCGACCAGGGTGGTGAGGTTCACCGTCATGAGTCGGGCGTTGGCCAGGACGAATTCCTCCCAGTCGGCGCCGAGGCCGACCTCGACCTCCGTTACCTGATGACCAAGGAATTCAAGCAACCGTACGGTGCGGGAGAGGGCGTCGGTCACCGGTGCGGTAGTACGGCGTCCGCCCCACGCCTGGGCGAGGACGCCGATGCGCAACGAGCCAGGATGACGGGTGACTTCCTCCGCGTACGGCCGTGACGGCTGCTGGGCGAAGTAGGGGTCGCCCGACTCGGGGCCGCGTATCTGGTCGAGCAGCACCGCACTGTCGCGTACGGTGCGGCTGACGCTGCCGTGCACGGCCAGGCCGCTGAAGACCTCGTCGACGTCGGGCCCCATGGACACCCGGCCACGGGTGGGCTTGATCCCGAAGAGGCCGTTGTAGGCGGCGGGGATACGGAGCGATCCGGCGGCATCGGTGCCATGGGCATTCGGAACCACCCCGGCGGCGACCGCGGCGGCCGCGCCTCCACTGGATCCGCCTGCGCTGCGCTCCAGATCCCACGGGTTACGGGTCACGCCGTACAACGCAGATTCCGTCGAGATGCCATAGGCCATCTCCGGTGTCGCGGTGCGCCCGAACGTCACGAGGCCCGCGCGCCGGAAGCGCTGCATCAGCGAGGAGTCGGCGCCGACGACGTTACCGGCCGCGAGGCGGCTTCCCAGTTCCATCCGCCTCCCGGCCATGGCCACCGCGATGTCTTTGATCAGAAAAGGGACGCCAGCCAGTGGTGTGCTGCCAGGGGCAGGTTCGTCGTCGGTCAGCCAGGTCTCCACGACGGCGTTGATCTGCGGATCAACTGCCTGCACAGCCTTGCGTGCGGCTGCCTCCAGCTCGGCGGGGAGTACCTCGCCCTTGGCCACCAGCTCCGCCAGTCCGACCGCGTCGAAGCTCACGTACTCAGAGACTTTCACTGTCACTCCCCACCAGACTCAATACCGTTGAGTGCCGAACGATACCCGACGGTATCGCATGGGTCCGACTGGTACCGTGGAGGGGTGTGGACCGCACGATCGACCGGAGTGACGGAGTAGTCATGGCATCGACCCTCAGCAGGCCGAGCAGAGTGGCGAAGCTGCCGCCTCGTGAGCGCATTCTCGACGCCGCCGAAGAGCTCTTCCAGAGAGAAGGGATCCGGCAGGTGGGGGTGCAGGCGATCGCCGACAAGGCCGAGACCACCAAAATGGCGATCTACCGGCACTTCGAGACCAAGGACGCGCTGGTCGCGGAGTGGCTGCGGATCGTCGCAGCGGACTATCAGGCGGCCTTCGACCGGGTGGAAACCGAATATCCCGACCGGCCCGAGGAGCAGATTCTGGGCCTGGCCCGCTTCATCGCCGAGGGGCTGCCGACGATTTCATACAGGGGCTGCCCGTTCATCAACTCCCTCGCCGAGCTTCCCGACCGCCTTCATCCGGCACGGCAAGTGATCGAGGACCACAAGGCCCATCAGGCCCGCAGGCTGATCGGCATGTGCACCGAAGCCCAGATGCCCGACCCCGGACAGGCCGCGGCCGAGATCACCTTCGTACTCGAAGGTGCCCAGGTCAGTACACAGAACGGAAGCATCGATCAGACGGGAGACCGCCTGATGAAAATCGTCGGGGGAATCGTGGACCGGCACCGCTCCCACCTCGGCGCACACACGGCGGCTGACTGACCGCCCGCGCCCCCGCCCGACCACCGCTCAACGTGGGCATGCGAGTGCGACCGGGCCGCTCGTCCGTGCCCTGATCAAGTAAGCAGAGAACGCTCCCGATCTGCAACGACGGGACTTGGCTAGGGTCCTGTCGGTTACCGCAAAATCAGCAGCGCTGGCGCCGTGGCGGAAGGCCCGGGCAGTGCACGATCGGGCAAGATCCTGCTGGACGTGGCTCTGGCGGTCGCGCTGGGCGGGGACTGCCTCGCCGATGTGGGGATGCTGCGGGCCGAGCCGACCGTGTTCGGGCCGGCGTCCTCCGACCCGACCGTCTCCCGGCTCATCGACAAGCTCGCCGGGGGCGGGCACAGGACTCTGACCGCGATCCGGACGGCGCGGGCCGAAGTGCGGCAGCGGGTCTGGAAGTTGGCCGGCGCATCGTCACCGGACGCGGGTGGCCGGGTGATCGTGGACCTGGACGGGGTCCTGGGCCTGGCCCACTCCGAGAAGCAGGACGTTGCCGCGACCTGGAAGAAGTCCTTCGGACATCATCCGCTGATGGGCTTCGTCGACCACGGACGCGGCGGCACCGGGGAGCCGGTGGCCGCGCTGCTACGGCCCGGGAACGCGGGCAGCGACACCGCTGCCGACCACATCACCGCCACCCAACTCGCCCCGGCCCAGCTCCGGCGCACCCGTACAGCACGTCCGTATACCACTGAACAGCGGATCCGGAGCAGGCGTCATGCGGCTCCGGCCAACGTCCGTGCAGTGGACGAGCGCATGAGTGTCAGCCGTGGCGCACCAACGCTCCAGGCATGTCGCGGCGCGGGGAAGAGCGGCGCACGACGAGTTCCGGGCGCAGGATCACCTGCTGGTGGGTGTGTACGGCGGGAGAGGCTGATGAGGTCTTGTCGATGAGCAGGTTGGCCGCGCGTGTGCCCATGAAGCGGGCTGGACGGCGCACTGAGGTGAGCGGCACTGCGGCGGCCGCCGCGTGTTCGATGTCGTCGTAGCCGACCAGTGCGATGTCGTCGGGAACGTGGACTCCCGCCTCGAACAGGGCCTGCAGAACTCCGGTGGCCAAGAGGTCGTTTGCGCAGAAGATCCCGGTCGGACGGTTGGGCATGCCCAGCACTCTGGCCCCAGCATCTCTGCCCGCGGCCACTGTCATCTCCTCGCAGCTGAGCTCGGTCACCGTGGAGGCGGGGAGGCGGGCTTGAGCGAGCGCGCGGAGCGTTCCTTGGCTGCGGGCCCGCACCTGTGGCAGATGGGGCGGGCCGCCGACGAACACGATGGACCGGTGGCCGGCCGCAAGCAGGTGGGTGGTCGCGAGTTCGCCGCCCAACACGTCGTCGACGGCGACCGAGCACACGTCTCGGCCGGGCTTGCAGTCGTCGACGACGACCAGGGGGATCTGGCTGTGCCGCATTGCCCGGACGGTCTGGCCGGTCGAGTCCGTGGGGGCGATCAGGGCCCCTCGGATGCGGTGTTCGATCAGCAGAGATGCGTAGCGCAGTTCCTCGGCCGGATCACCGGCACTGTTGCAGACCATGACGCCGAGCCCGGCCCGGCGCGCGGCCTGTTCTGCGCCCTGGACCAAGGCGATGCAGAAGGGATTGGCCAGGTCATGCACGACAACGGCCATGATGCGGGAGGGGCGGCCACGCAGCACCCGTGCGGTCTCGCTGCGCACATAGCCGAGCCGGTCGATGGCGGCCTGGACGCGCAACCGGGTGTCAGGGGAGACCTTTTCGGGCTGGTTGTAGACGTTGGACACGGTGCCCAGGGAGACGCCGGCCTCCCGGGCGACATCGACCATGCCCACGCGTTGCTTCACGGCCGTCACCTCAACTCCTCCCGGGCGCACTTACTCGGCTGCGGTCGTGGGCGCCGCGGTGCTGGCGCGGACCACGAGGCGGGGGGTCATGGTGGCTTGCACGGCGCGATCGCGCTGGCCCTCGACCCGCTCGATGAGCAGACGGGCGGCGGTGGCACCCATGTCGTGTCCGGCCTGGTCGACGCTGGAGAGTTGAACGGTGGCCAGGTCGGCGACGGCGGTGTTGTTGTAGCCGACGATCGAGACGTCCTGGGGGACGCGTAGGCCGAGTTCGTGTGCGGCACGCCAGACGCCGAGCGCGGCGACGTCGGCGCCCGCCATGATCGCGGTGGGCCGGCGAGAGGACGACAGCAGGCTCAGGCCGGCCTTGTGGCCGCCCTCGTCGGAGTAGGCGGACTTGCAGACCTGCGCATGCTCGCCCAGGCCGTGGCGGTCCATGGCCTGCGTGTATCCGTGGGTCAGCTCGATCTCCGGGGTCTGCTTCCAGTGGCTGGCGCGGGTGCCGGGGGAGGAGACCAGGGCGATGTCGCGGTGGCCGAGCTCGACCAGGTGGTCGACGACGAGAGCGGCACCGGCCGCGTCGGCGTCGGCGACCGAATCGTGTGCGTCGGACGTGTCGTGGTGGCCGATGACCACGGTCGGGGTGGCGCGGGCGACGGCGAGGACTTCCTCGCGCGCGGTGCCGGGGGCGATCAGGATCAGCCCGTCCATCTGCCGGTCGACCATCGACCGGATGACCCTGTCCTGGTCCTGCGGGCCGAAGCCGGCGGCACCGATCATGACGGTGTAGTCGGATTCGCGCAGCTGGTCGCGCACGCCGTCGAGGATGTCGGCGAAGAACGTGTTGCGGATGTTGTCGAGCAGTACGCCGATCGTGTAGGTACGGCCGCGCATGCCGCGTGCGGCGGCGTGCGGCCGGTACTCCAGGGCGGCCATCGAGGCGCGGACCTTCTCCTGCATGGCTGGGCTGACGCCGTAGGCGTTGCGCAGCACCTTGGAGACCGCCGCGGTGGACACGCCTGCGTGCTTGGCCACGTCTGTGATGGTCACGCGCTTCTTCTGTTCCGGCTCCGGCATGCTGCGCATCCCTCGTGCTCTCACTCGATGATGTAACGGTCTACACGATTCCTGCCCGCGAGCGCCAGGTGTTCGCGGGCCTTCTCCGATGTTACGACGTCGTGTCTTGACGTCCGCGCCAGCGAAGTGCACTGTGGTCGCACTTCGCGTGGAGAACGTTATACACACGCCCTGTCGAGGATCCGCCCCATCCCGCAGGCCTCGCGCACCCTCCGTTCAACGATGACTGGGAGCATGCCGTGAACACCGACTCGTCCGCCGCCAGAAGGGCCCGCCTCGCCGCCCTGACCGCGAGCACCGCCGCCCTGGCCCTCTTCACTGCCGCCTGCGGCGGCAGTGGAGGCGGATCCGCCTCTGCTCCCAAGGACTTCAGCTACCTGACCGTCAACGAGAACGCCACGGTCAAGACCGCTCTGGGCACCCTGTCCAAGGGGGCCTGCGCGGACGAGAACAAGGCCCTGCCGCTGAAGGTCGAAAGCGTCCCCCAGACCGGCCTCGACCAGAAGCTGCAGCTGCTGGCCGGACAGAACGCCCTGCCCGTCCAGTTCGCCGCCGGCAATGCCCCCGCCCTGACCGACAAGCTCTACAAGTCCGGCAAGGTCGCCGACCTGGAGAAGGAACTCGACAAGCTCGGCGTCCTCGACCAGATCCAGCCCGCCGCGATCTCCACGATCAAGGCCCTGTACGGCGGCAAGATGGAGGTCCTGCCGTACGAGTACAACATCGAGGGCATCTTCTACAACAAGAAGATCTTCGCGAAGAACGGCATCAGCGAGCCCGGCACCTGGGACGAGCTGACGACCGCCGCGGCCAAGCTCGAAGCCAAGAACGTCCAGCCGTTCTCCGCCTCCGGCCAGCAGGGCTGGCCGCTGACCCGCCTCATCAGCGGCTACCTCTACCGCAGCCTGGGCCCCGACGCCCTCAAGGACGTCCAGGACGGCAAGGCCAAGCTCACCGACCCGCAGTACGTCAAGGCCGCCCAGGAGATCGCCGACCTCGGCAAGAAGGGCTACTTCGGCAAGGGCGTCGGCTCCATCGACTACGACACCGCCGCCAACCAGTTCCTCACCGGCAAGGCCGCCATGTTCTACATGGGCAGCTGGGCCCTGACCAACATCGCCGACAAGAAGGCGAACACCGTCGGCGCCGACAACATCGGCTTCATGCCGTTCCCCGCCGTGTCCGGCGGCAAGGGCTCCATCGACCAGTACCCCTCCAACGTCGGCCTGGGCATCACCCTGGGCAAGAACATCGACCCCAAGACCGGCGACTGGGTCAGCTGCATCGCCAAAAACTACGGCAGCACCGCCCTGAAGGACCAGGGCTCCATCTCCGGCTTCAAGACCAACACCGACGTCAAGGACGCCAACGCCGTCACCGGCAAGGTCCGCAAGACCATCGGCGACTCCAAGCAGAACGTCCTGTGGTTCGAGGCCCTCTTCAGCACCAAGGCCACCACCGTCTCCCAGACCAACGCGGCCAGCCTGGTCAACGGAACCATGAGCCCGAAGCAGTTCATGCAGACCGTGCAGGACGCCCTGTCCAGCAAATGAGGCGCGCGCACTGACGGTTCAGACCCGCCGGGTCTGGACCGTCCCCCTCCCGCCCCACCGCCGCATCCCTCACGAAGTGGACTCCACCCATGCACCGCGTACTCGGTGACCGCCGGGCCGTCCTGATCCTCCTCGGCCCCGCCCTGCTCGTCTACTCCCTGATCATGCTCGTCCCGACCCTGTGGTCACTGGGATACAGCTTCACCACGGGCAACACGATCGACGGGTTCACCGGCAACGGCCTGGACAACTTCCACCGCCTGTTCACCGACCCCGACGTCCGCCACGCCCTGTGGTTCACCGCCAAGTACGCGGTCACCGTCACCGTCGGCCAGGTCGTCGCCGGCTACCTCCTGGCCCTGCTCTACGTCTTCTTCCTCAAGAAGGCCTCCGCCCTCATCCGCACGCTCGTCTTCTTCCCCGTGGTGCTGCCCACCGTCGCCGTCGGCCTGCTCTTCAAGAACTTCTTCCAGGTCGGCCCGCAGACCGGACCGGTCAACTCGCTGCTCAACGCCGTCGGCATCGACTCCATCGACTTCTTCGGCAGCTCCGGACACGCCTTCTGGGTCCTGATCGTCATGGACATCTGGCGGTCCATGGGCTTCTACGCAGTCCTGCTCTTCGCCGGCCTCGTCGACATCCCCGACGAAGTCCTCGAATCCGCCCGCCTCGACGGCGCCTCCGGCCTGCGCCTGATCCGCCACATCGTGCTGCCCATGTCGTTCCCGGTGCTCATGTCCTCGCTGATCTTCAGCATCAACGGCACTCTCAAGGCCTTCGACTCCATCATCGCCCTGACCAACGGCGGCCCCGGCAACAGCACTTCACCGCTGACGCTCTACATGTTCCAAACCTCGTTCACCTACAGCGACTACGGCTACGGCAGCACCATCGCCCTGCTGCTGACCATCGTCTGCCTGATGGTGACTCTGGTCGTCTTCCGCGCCTCGCGGCGCGACCTCACGAAGGACTGAGCCCATGGCCCTCGACACCACCCACCCCGCCGCGGCCACGGGCACCAGCAAGCTCCCCGCCGCCCCCGCGTCCCACCGCACCCCGCGTCCCCGCGGCACCCGCCTGTGGGTCAAGATCGTCATCACGCTGCTGCTGATCGTCGAGATATACCCGCTGATCTGGATGTTCCTCACGTCGCTCAAGTCCAACAGCGACTACCTCAACCACTCCACCTGGAGCCTGCCCAGCACTTGGGAATGGGGCAACTACGCCGACGCCTGGACCACCGGCCACATCGGCCTCTACGTCAAGAACAGCGTCCTGGCCGTCGTCCCCGCCCTCGCCCTCATGCTGCTGCTGGGCACCGCCGCCGGATTCGCCCTCCAGGCCATGGTGTGGAAGGGCCGCAGCCTCACCTTGCTGGTCTTCCTCGCCGGCATGATGGTGCCCCCGCAGATGATCCTGCTGCCGCTGTTCACCGTCTACTTCCAGACCGGACTGTCCGGCACCCTGTGGCCGCTCATCCTGACCTACACCGGCACCGGGCTGCCCCTGACCGTCTTCATGATGGCCACCTACTACCGGTCCGTGCCCCGCGAACTCTTCGAAGCGGCCACCATCGACGGCGCCGGCATCCTGCGCGCGTTCTGGACCATCAGCATCCCCCTGGTCCGCAACGCCCTGCTGACCGTCGGGCTCGTCCAGTTCTTCTTCATCTGGAACGACCTCCTCATCGCGCTCACCTTCACCAACAACCAGGACCTGCGCACCATCCAGGTAGGCCTGCTCAACTTCAGCGGCGACTTCGGCGCCACCCAGTACGGCCCCCTGTTCGCCGCGATCTGCATCAACGTCTTCGGCACACTCGTGATCTACCTCTTCCTCAACCAGAAGGTGATGAAGGGCCTCACGTCCGGCGCCGTCAAGGGCTGACCACCACCGCCCCTGGTGATCAACGCCCACCTCGTGAAAGGCCCCCAACCGTGATCTCCCAGCCCACACCCGTCACCTTCGAGCACCTGCGTGACGGACTCGGCACCGGCACCCCCGCCCCCCGCCTGTCCTGGCAGCAATCCACCCCCGCCGACCGCCAAGAGGCCTACGAACTCGAAATCGACCGCGCCGGCACCCTCCACCGCACCGGCCGCACCACCACCGGCGACCAGCTCCTCGTCCCCTGGCCCACCACGCCGCTCACCTCCCGCGAACGCGCCACCGTCCGCGTCCGCACCTGGACCACCGGCCACGACACCCCCTCCCCGTGGAGCGCCCCCTCCATCGTCGAAGCCGGCCTCCTCGACCCCGCCGACTGGTCGGCCCAACCCGTCGGCGCCCCCTGGACCGAGGATCCCGACAGTGACCGCCGTCCCGCCCGCGTCCGCAAGACCTTCACCCTCACCCAGCCCATCGCCCACGCCCGCCTGTACATCACCGCCCACGGCCTCTACGAAGCCGAGATCAACGGACGCCGTGTCGGCGACGACACCCTCTCACCCGGCTGGACCGTCTACGGCCAGCGCCTGCGCTACTACACCTACGACGTCACCGACCACCTCACCGACGGCGCCAACACCCTCGGGGCCTGGCTCGGCGACGGCTGGTACCGCGGCCGCATCGGCTTCGACGGCGGCACCCGCAACGTCTACGGCACCGACCAGTCCCTCATCGCCCAACTCGAAATCACCCATCCCGACTCCAGCACCACCACCATCGCCACCGACCACACCTGGCAGGCCGCCCCCAGCCCCATCCTCACGGCCGGACTGTACGAAGGAGAGACCTTCGACGCCCGCCTGAACGACCCGGCCTGGTCCACCACCCAACACAACGACACCCCCTGGCAGCCCGTCGCCGTCCACCACCGCGACCCCGCCACCTTGACCGCCCCGCACACCTCACCCGTGCGCTGCACCCAGGAAATAACCCCGGCCACGATCACCCGCACCGGCGACGGCCGCTACCTGCTCGACTTCGGCCAGAACCTCGTCGGCCGCCTCCGCATCACCCTCGACGGCCCCCGCGGCACCCACATCACCCTGCGCCACGCCGAAGTCCTCCAGGACGGCGAACTCGCCACCCGCCCCCTGCGCGAAGCCGTCTCCATCGACACTCTCATCCTCGACGGCACGGGCCCGCTCGCCTGGGAACCGCGCTTCACCCTGCACGGCTTCCGCTACGCCGAAATAAGCGGCTGGATAGGTGAGTTGACCCCCCGGGACGTCACCGCGCGGGTCTACCACACGGACATGCGGCGCACCGGATGGTTCGAGTGCAGCGACGACCTGATCAACCGCCTCCACGAGAACGTCGTCTGGAGCATGCGCGGCAACTTCGTCGACCTGCCCACCGACTGCCCCCAGCGCGACGAGCGCCTCGGCTGGACCGGCGACATCCAGGTCTTCGCCCCCACCGCGAGCTTCCTGTACGACTGCGCCGGCATGCTCGACTCCTGGCTCACCGACGTCGCCCTCGAACAGCTCCCCGACGGCACCGTCCCCTGGTACGTGCCTGTCATCCCCGGCGGACCGCAATGGACGCCCATTCAGCCCGGCGCCGCCTGGGGGGACGTCGCCACCCTCACCCCCTGGGTCCTCTACCAGCGCTTCGGCGACCTCGAACTCCTGCGCCGCCACTTCCCGATGGCCCGCGCCTGGGTCGACCTGCAAACCCGCCTCGCCGGACCCAGCCGCCTGTGGGACCAGGGCCGGCAACTGGGGGACTGGCTCGACCCGGCGGCGCCCCCGGAGGATCCGGCTGCCACCCGCACCGACCGCTATCTCGTCGCCACCGCCTACTTCGCGCACTCCGCACGCCACCTCGCCCGTGCCGCCGCCGAACTGGGCAAGACCGATGCCGCGCACAGCTACGGACTCCTCGCCGACGAAGTCGCCCAGGCCTTTCGCGACCGCTACCTCCTCCCCGACGGCCGCATGACCAGCGACAGCCCCACCGCCTATGCCATCGCCCTCGTCTTCGACCTCCTCGAGACCAGCGAGCAACGCGAACAAGCCGGCACCCGCCTGGCCGAACTCGTCGACGACAACGACGCCAAGATCGCCACCGGCTTCGTCGGCACTCCGCTGATCTGTGACGCGCTCACCGACACCGGCCACCTCGACACCGCCTACCGGCTCCTCACCCAGACCGAATGCCCCTCTTGGCTGTACACCGTGACCATGGGTGCGACCACCATTTGGGAACGCTGGGACAGCATGCGCCCCGACGGCACCCTCAACCCGGGAGGCATGACCTCCTTCAACCACTACGCCCTCGGAGCCGTCGCCGACTGGCTCCACCGCGTCGTCGCCGGCCTGGCCCCGGCCGAACCGGGCTACCGCACCATCGAGTTCCGCCCCCGCCCCGGCGCCGGACTGACCTGGGCCCGCGCCCGCCACACCACCCCCTACGGCGACGCGGCCATCGCCTGGGAACTGTTCGAAGGCGTACTCAACGCCGAAGTCACGGTCCCGCCCGGCTGCAGCGGGATCGTCCGCCTCCCTGGCCGACTCGCCTTCACCGTCGGCCCAGGCCGGCATCAGCTCAGCAACCAGGAAACCGACGGCCGGGCCGCCTGAGCGTCCCCGCCGCCCAGCAATACGGCCGCCCCGCAGGGCGGCGGCGCGGGGGGCTCGGACACCTTGAACGGTGTTGAAACGTGTGTCCCCTTGGCGCCAGCGCCTCTTTAGCACGCGCATGTGGTTGCGGGAGCCACCCTCGAAGAACACCCAGCACTGGCTCACGCCGTCACGCAGGGCCCGGCGTGCCATCGGCGACTTCAAGTGGGCGGGAGAGCTGCCCCATGTCCATCCGTCGTCAGCTGGGTCTCCAGGTCACCGAGGGAGTCTCCGCGCTGCCAACGTCGTACGAGCTGTCGGCTTCCGGCCTCACGCGGGAAACGGGGCAATGTGCCAGGGGACGCATGCTCCCCGGAAACCCATTTGGGCGTGCAGATGTTCTCCGGCGGCTCAGCGGCTTGCTGTGGATGCCTGCACGTGCAGAGCCGTGCCGGTGAGCTTCCGAATGTCGTCCACGGTCACACCGGGCGCTGTCTCCACCAAGGAGAGGCCGTGTTCGGTGACGTCGAGGACGCAGAGGTTGGTGATGATGCGGTCCACGCACCGCTGGCCGGTCAGCGGCAGGGTGCACTGATCGAGGATCTTCGCGCTGCCGTCCTTGGCAGTGTGTTCCATCAGCGCGATGACCCGGCGTGCCCCGTGTACGAGGTCCATGGCGCCGCCCATGCCCTTGACCATCTTTCCGGGGATCATCCAGTTCGCGAGGTCCCCGGCGGCGGAGACCTGCATCGCGCCGAGCACCGCGATGTCGACGTGCCCGCCGCGGATCATGCCGAAGGAGAGCGCGGAGTCGAAGAAGCTGGCGCCGGGGAGCACGGTGACGGTCTCTTTGCCCGCGTTGATCAGGTCCGCGTCCACGGCATCGCCGTCGGGGTAGGGCCCAGTGCCCAGGATTCCGTTCTCCGAGTGCAGCACGACGTGCACACCCGCCGGCAGGTAGTTGGGGATCAGCGTGGGCAGGCCGATGCCCAGGTTCACGTAGGAGCCGTCCTCCAGCTCTTCGGCGGCGCGGGCGGCCATCTGTTCACGCGTCCATCCGGTGGGCGTGCTCATGCGCGTACGGTCCTCTTCTCGATGGTCTTGGCGGCCGCCTGGGCGGGGGTGAGGGCGACGACGCGCTGCACGAAGATGCCGGGCAGGTGCACGGTGTCCGCGTCGAGCTCTCCGGGTTCGCAGAGTTCTTCCACCTCGGCGATGGTGACGCGTCCGGCCATGGCGGCGAGTGGGTTGAAGTTCGCGGCCGCCTTGCGGAAGACGAGGTTGCCGTGCCGGTCGCCGCGCCAGGCCCGCACCAGTGCGAAGTCGGTGGTGACGGCGTGTTCCAGTGCGTAGGTCGCGCCGTTGAAGGTGCGGGTCTCCTTGGCGGGGGATGCCGTGTGCACGGTGCCGTCGGTGCGGTAGCGCCAGGGCAGGCCGCCGTCGGCGACCTGGGTTCCCACCCCGGCCGGGGTGAAGAAGGCCGGGATGCCGGCGCCGCCTGCGCGCAGGCGTTCGGCGAGCGTGCCCTGCGGTACGAGTTCCACTTCCAGCTCACCGGCCAGGTACTGGCGGGCGAACTCCTTGTTCTCGCCGACGTAGCTGCCCGTCACCCGGGCGATGCGTCCGGATTCCAGCAGGACGCCCAGGCCGCGGCCGTCGGTGCCGCAGTTGTTGGACACCACCTGCAGCCGGCCGGCGCCCTGGGCGTGCAGTGCCGCGATCAGTGTGTCGGGAATGCCGCTGAGGCCGAAGCCGCCGACCGCCAGGGAGGCGCCGTCGGGAATGTCGGCCACCGCGGCGGCGGCCGAGGTACTGACCTTGTCCATGAAGAATTGTCCTTTCAGCCGGGCCGGACGGCGGACCAGCCGCCGTCCACGACGAGATGGGCGCCGGTGATGAAGGAGGCCTCACCGGAGGCGAGGAAGACAGCCGCATTGAGTAGGTCCTCCGCGCGCCCGGCCCGGCCCACCGGCGCGCAGCCGCCCGCTTCGGCGGGCGTGGGCCCGGCGCCCTCCAGGGCGATGCCGGCGGGACTGAGGCAGTTCACACGGATCCCGAACGCAGCTCCTTCGGCCGCCAGCTGTCGGGACATGGAGACCACGCCGCCCGCGGCTGCGGCCTGCGCCCCCAGGCCGCGATCGGGCGAGCCGGCCACCGCGGCCGCGGAGGCGACGGTGATGATGCAGCTGTCGCCGAGCGTCAGGTGCGGCCACACTGCCTTCGCACACAGCCACACCGAATCCAGTTGGCTGCGGATCGTGGCCGTGTAGTCGTCGAAGGACTGGTCCTCGATGTGCGCGCCTCGGGCGGTGGGGGTATGGGCGAGGAGCAGGTCGATGCCGCCGAAGGCGTCGACGGCCTCCTGCGCCCAGACTTGGACGCTGCCCGGGTCGGTGAGGTCCAGCTTGGCGGCGTTGAGGGCGATGCCTCCTTCGCGCCCGATCAGGCGCTGGGTCTGCAGTGCGCTGACGTGGTCGGTGTCGCCGCCCACGACGAGGGCCCCTTCGGCTGCGAAGCGCAGTGCGGCGGCCCGGCCCAGCCCGCTGCCCGAGCCGGGGACCAGCGCCACCTTTCCTTCCAGCCGCTTCATGCCGGTGTGACCGGGGAGCGGAGGGCATCGGAGATGGACTTCACTCCGCCGTGGGCGGTGAGCCCGCCGTCGACGGGGATGTCGGCTCCGGTGACGAACGCGGCGGCGTCCGAGAGCAGGAACGCGACCAGAGCCGCGACGTCGTCGACGTGCCCGGTGCGGCCCAGCGGGGTTTCGCGCACGTTGGCCTCCCGGAAGGCGGGCGCTGCCGAGGCGGTCATCTCGGTCTCGATGAAGCCGGGGTGGACGGTGTTCACCCGGATTCCACGCGGGCCGAGCTCCAGAGCGGCGGTTCGGGCGAGCCCGCGCAGCGCCCATTTGCTGGAGGTGTAGGCGACCGGGTAGTGCGCGGTGAGCGCGGCGGAGGAGCCCACGTTCACGATGGCGGCGCCGGAGCGCATGAGCGGCGCGAGGTGCTGCATACCCAGCAGAGGCCCGGTGACATTGACCCGATGTACGCGCTCGAAGTCGTCCGCCTGCACGTCACCCAGCCGGGCCCGCCAGGTGATGCCGGCGTTGTTGACCAGGCCGTGAACCTGCCCGTAGGCGTCGCCGAGTTCTTCCGCCAGGGCCTGCCATGCCTGCTGGTCGGTGACGTCGAGCAGACGACAGCCCTCGCCCTCGGTCACGTCGACGGCGACGACCCGTGCGCCCTGCGCGGTCAGAATGCGGGCCTGGGCGGCACCCTGACCGCGGGCGGCGCCGGTGACGACGACGACCTTGCCCCGCAGCGGCTTGGGATCCAGGGCGTTCACGGCCGCTCCCTCTCACGGCGCCGACCCACGGGCAGGGGGATGGGCTCTGTGCCCGTCACCACGGGCACGGACAGCGTCCCGATGCCTTCCACGGTGAGCGTGACGGTGTCTCCGGGCTTGAGGGGCGGTGGCGTCTGTTCTCCGCGCACACCCCACAGTTCGGCGAGGCAGCCGCCGTTGCCGCAGGTGCCCGAACCCAGCAGGTCGCCGGGCATCACCCGGGTCCCGCGCGAGGCGTAGGCGACCATCTCCTCGAACGTCCAGCTCATGTTGGACAGCAGATCCCGGCCGACCACCTGGCCGTTGACCTCGGCGGTCAGGGCCAGGCGCAGCAGGCCCTCGCTGTCGCGGTAGGGCTCTAGCTCATCGGCGGTCACCAGACACGGGCCGATGCTGTTGGCGGTGTCCTTGCCCTTGCACGGGCCGAGTCCGACGTTCATCTCGGCGGACTGCAGGTCGCGGGCGGACCAGTCGTTGAGGATCGTGTAGCCGATGATGTGCTCACGCGCCTGCTCAGGGGTGAGGTCGCGGCCCTCACGGCCGATGACGGCTGCGACCTCCAGCTCGAAGTCCAGGGCGGCCGACCCGGGCGGCATCGGCACCGGGTCGTGCGGCCCGAACACGGCTTGGTGGTTGCTGAAGTAGAAGGTCGGCGCCGCGTACCACTGCTCGGGCACGCCGCTGGCGCCGCTCACCGAGCGCCGCACTCCCTCGACGTGCTCCTCGAAGGTCACGAAGTCGCGCAGTGACGTGGGTTGCAACGGAGGCAGCAGCCGCACGTCGGACACGTGCGGGCCGGGCGGCACATCCAGGGCCACAGCGCCTAGGTCGAGCAGCGCGCGCAGGCCGCCGCCGGCCGCGATGACATCGGTCAGGGAGCGCACGCCGGGAAGCGGGAACAGCGTGCCGTCCGCTTCGAGGACGGCGACCCGGACGGACTGACGGTGCTGGTAGGTGACAAATCGCATAAGGAGGGGTGCTCCCTTCACAAGGGCCCGGGAACGCGCCCGCGTTGAGCAGGGCACCACTGGAGCGGGCGCGCTCCCGGGAGTGGGATCGGTCAGACCGGCGGGGCGATGAACACACCGCGGTCGACGTCGTTGAAGGACTCCTTGGCGACCATCTCGTTCATCGCGTTGGCGGTGCCCCACTGGTCGGTGACCTCGGGCTGGGAGAAGTCGTAGACGTGCGGGTGCCAGGTGTCCTCGTCCAGGAGCTCCAGCTCGGTGGTGTACTCCACCGTGTTGCCGTGCGGGTCGAGGAAGTAGGTGAAGGTGTTGTCACCGGCCAGGTGGCGGCCGGGCCCCCACAGCTTGGTGAACCCTGCGCGCATCACGCGGCCGGAGCCGCGCATGTACTCGTCCAGGCCGCGCATCTCGAAGGAGATGTGGTGCAGGGCGGTGTGCGGGCCCTTGGCCAGGGCCATGGAGTGGTGCTGGTTGGAGATCCGCATGAAGTGCATGACCTCGCCCATGTGCGGCGAGGACAGCGTGTCGGACAGGCGGAAGCCCAGGTGCTGTTCGTACCACTGCCGGGTGCGGTCCAGGTCGGGGGAGTTGAGGACGACGTGGGAGAGCTTGACCGGGATGGCCTCCTTCTCCTCGATCTTGCGGTGCCGGCGCACCTCGACGTCGGCCGAGACCTCGATGGTGCGGCCGTCGACGTCGAAGAACCGGAAGCCGTAACCGCCGCCGGGTGTGTCGACCGCGCCGGGCTGCGTGATCAGCTGCACGCCGCCGGCCAGCAACCGCTCGGCGAGAGTGTCGACATCCGTCGGCGATGCGGCGCCGTAGGAGATGAGATCCAGGCGCTTCTCCTCGGCCTTGCGCAGCCGCACCACGTACTGCTCGGGCGAGCCTTCGGCGGCCAGGAACGAAATCCCGGAATCCTCCGCGACCTTGGTCAGGCCCCAGACCCCGGAGTAGAAGTCGAGCTGCTTGTCGTAGTCGGGCACGGCGAGGTCGACGTGCCGCAGATGGGTCAGCAGGCGGGAAGTCATGAGGGTCCTCCTTCAGGAGAGGTCGAGGAGCGCGGAAGCGGTGACGCCGCGGACGGCTTCGAAGTCGGTGGCGCTCAGGCGGGCGGCCCGCAGTGCCCCGAGGGGGTCCGCGGAGCCCATGTCGAAGGGGAAATCGGAGCCGAGCAGGACGCGGTCGGCGCCTGCCACGCGTACCAGCTCGCGCAGCACGTGCGGGTCGTGGACGAGGGAGTCGAAGTACAGGCGTTTGAGGTAGCTGCTGGGCAGGTGGGCGCAGTCGGCGCCGGCGTCCGTGCGGGTCTGCCAGGCGTGGTCGGCGCGGCCGATGTGGGTGGGCAGGTATCCGCCGCCGTGCGCGGCGATGATCCGCAGGCCCGGGTGGCGGTCCAGGACGCCGGAGAAGATCAGGTGGGACAGGGCGACCGCGTTCTCGGCGGGCTGGCCCACCGAGTTGGACAAATACCACTGGTCCAGGCGTTCATCCAGGGTGCAGCCGAAGGGGTGCAGGAACAGCAGCGCCCCGGTCTGCTCGGCCCGTGCCCACAGTGGATCCAGCGCTGGGTCGGACAGTTCGCGGCCGGGTGCGTGGCTGGAGATCTCCACGCCCAGCAGTCCCGCCTCGAGTGCATGGTCCAGCGCCGTGACGGCCAGCTGCGGATGCTGTAGCGGTACGAGACCCAGGCCGCGCAGCCGCGACGGCGCGGCCGAACAATGCGCCGCGGTGGCCTCGTTGGCCAGGCGGAACACCTTCTCGGCGAGGTTCTCGTCGGCCCAGTAGTGGTAGTGCGAGGGGGAGGGGGAGACCAGCTGGACGTCCACCTGCTGCTCGTCCATGGCCCGCAGCCGGGCCGCGACGTCGGTCAGGCGCGCGAACCGCTCCCTGATCATCTCGCCGCTGGCCTTCAGCGCGGCCGGTCCGTTGCGCCGCGCATCCAGCGCGCGGGCCTCATCCAGGCCCGGGTGCCCGGCGACGAGCTGCTCCACTTCGGGCAGCAGCACGTGGGCGTGGACATCGACGGTCGGCGTCACGGGCGCTCCTGCAGCGTGGTCATGGTGCGGGCCATGAGGCCGGGGACATCGGCGTCGCGGACTTGGTCGAGCTGCCACTGGCCCAGCTGCACGGACGCCTCGACGACCGGGCGCACCCGGGCGATGCGCCGCTCGTAGTAGGCGTTCAGCAGCGCGTCGTCCCAGGTGTCGCTGCCGGTCAGCAGCTCGGACAGCACCACGGCGTCCTCGAGGGACATCGCCGCGCCCTGGGCGAGAGTCGGCGGGCAGCAGTGCGCGGCGTCGCCGATGAGGACCACGCGGCCGCGGTGCCAGGCGCCCTCGACCAGCATCTGGTCGAACCAGGTGTAGTTGACCTGCGCCGGGTCCGTGATCGTCTTGGTGATCTCCGGCCAGTGGCCGCCGTAGGCAGAGGCCAGGCGGACCATCTCGTCGGCGTAGCGCTCGGCAGGGATCGTCGCCCGGTCCCGGTTGGCCTCCACGACGTACGCGTACAGCGTGTCCTGGCTGGTGGGGCAGTAACCAGCGATGAAAGCAGGCCCGCCGTAGGCCAGATCGGTGCGCGTGACACCGGCGGGGCGGGGAGCGGCCACGCGCCAGATCGCCATGCCCGTGGGCCGCGGCGTGTCGGTGATGCCGATGGCGGCACGGGTGGTCGAGCCGAGTCCGTCGGCGGCGACGACGAGGTCGTAGCGGGCTTCGTGGCCGTCGCTCAGGTGCACGGTGACGCCGTCGTCGTCCTGGCCCACGATCGTCGCCGTGGTCCCCAGGCGGATGGTGGCGCCGCTGGCGCGGACCGCCTCGATGAGGATCTGCTGCAACTGCGGGCGTTGCATGCCCACGGTGGCGGGCAGGTCGTCGCCGCCGGTGCGCAGGTCGTCCTGGACATGCAGCACGGTGCCGTCGGGCGCGGTGATGCCGACCGAGCCGAAGCCGTAGCCGGACGCTTCGACCCTTTCCCACACGCCGAGATCGCGCAGCACGCGCAGGGCGTTGCCCTGAAGGGTGATGCCGGATCCGGCGGTGGCGTTCCAGTCCTGCTTGGCTTCGACGAGATCGACCGCTACGCCGGCCCGGCGCAGCAGGATCGTCAGGGCGTTGCCGGCCGCGCCGCCTCCGATCACGAGGACGTTGCGAGAGGGGGCCATGGGGAACTCCTTTGTCCCGGTGATTACTTGACGGCGAGCGGGTTGATGGGGGAGCCGACCGCTGCGGTGATGGGCAGCGGGGGAGCGGCCAGGAAGAACTCGTAGACGCCGTCGGACGCGCAGTCCTCGGCGAGGGCCTCCAGGTCCCACATCTCACCGACGAGCAGACCCATGTTGGGGATCACGACCTGGTGCAGAGGCTGGAACGCGGCATCGAACTCGTTGGGCCGGACCTCGAAGCCCCAGGTGTCCGTCGCGATCGCGGCGATCTCGCTGCTGTGCAGCCAGCCGGCCGTGGTGAACGACAACCCCGGAGCGGGGCCGCCCGCGTACTCGCCCCAGCCGCTGCGCTTGACCCGGGCCAGTTGCCCGGTGCGCACCAGCACGATGTCGCCGCGCTCGACGCTCACCTGCTGGGTCCGGGCGGTCTCCTCGAGGTGCTCGGTGGTGATGGCGAACCCGTCGGTGAGCTCGCCGCCGGCGCTGATCGCGCGGCCCACGTCCAGCAGGACCGCTCGGCCGGCGATCTGGGAGGCCATGTGCTCGATGCCGGTGACCAGGTCCCCGTCGGAGGTGACGGTGGTGGCGGCGTCCCGGCCGTTCCAGGCCTTGCCGTGGTCGAAGATGTGCCCCAGGCCGTCCCACTGGGTGGAGCACTGCAGCGGCATCGCCACCACGTCGTCGGCGCCGCCGATGCCGTGCGGCAGTCCCTGGGTGCCCAGCGCGGCATCCGCGCCGGTGTCCAGCATGGTGTGGACGGGGTTGGTGCGCCTGCGCCAGCCGCGTTGCGGGCCGTTCATGTCGAACGGCTGGGCCAGCGAGAAGCTGACGCCGCGTCGGATCAGGGCCGCGCCCTGCAGCCGCTTGGCCTCGGTGAGGAAGTTCAAGGTGCCCAGGCGGTCGTCGGCACCCCAGCGGCCCCAGTTCGAGTAGGCCTTGGCGGCCTCGGCGACCGCACCCTCGGGATTGTTGCGGTCCAGGCTCATGCCGGCACCTCCGCCACACATCGCGTGCGCTGGGCACCGAGCCCGGTGACGGAGGCGTCCATCACGTCGCCGTCGCGCAGCAGCCGGCCCCAGTGCATGCCGTTGCCCGCGGGACTGCCGGTCAGCACCAGGTCGCCGGGCAGCAACTGCACGGTCTGGGAGATGTAGGAGATCAGCCGAGCGACAGGGAAGATCATGTCCTTGGTCGACTCGTCCTGCATGGTCTCGCCGTTCAGCTTCAGCGTGACCTGCAGATCGTCCAGCGCGGGCAGGGACTGGGCGGGCACGATCCACGGGCCGAGCGGCGTGAAGCCGGGGGCGTTCTTGCTGCGCAACCAGTCCGTGCCGATCTGAGGCATGTCCCGGCGGAAGACGGTGGCCCGGTCGGTGAGGTCGTTGGCGATCGTGTAGCCGGCCACGTGCTCAAGCGCCTGCTCGGCGGAGACCTGGTAGGCGGGCCGGCCGATGACGGCGGCCAGTTCCAGCTCCCAGTCCGGCTTCTTCGCCCAGGAGGGCAGCACGACGTCGTCGAACGGGCCGGTGATCGTGCTCGGCAGCCCGATGAACACGTACGGCAGGTCCTCGGCGGCGCGCCGGTCCATGATCTCGGCGGCCTCGGCCCGTGCCTCTTCCTCGCTCAGACCGTCGGAACCGTCGCGGTGGGCGACATGCAGATCGATGACGTGCTGGCGGTAGTTGGCTCCGGACTGCAGGACCTGGCGCGGCATGACAGGCGCGTGCACCCGGAACTCGTTCACGAGCGGGTCGTCGCCGGCGGGACGACCCGCCAGTTCGGCGAAGCCGCCGGACACATGATCCCAGTCCTCCAGGACACCGAGCATCGTGAGCTCGGGCGAGCTGAGAGCGCGGCGCAGATTCACCACTGAGCCGTCGCGGCGGACCAGAGCGGGAAATGCATCCTGGCCGGTGGCGGAAAGAGTTCCCAGAGCGTAGGGACCGGCGAAGAGCGCGGGAGCGGCTTCAGGTTTCACGAACATGTCCTCCTGATTGCGGTGTGACTAATCTGGCCCCCACACCACTGATCAGGGAAATCGATTCTGTGGATATTCTTTATCCACCAGACGAATACCTTGGGCGATGAGCCCGAAGGAAGGCCCCGTGAACCTCTCCAGCCTCGACCTCAACCTCGTCGTCGCCCTGCGCGCCCTGCTCGAAGAACGCAATGTCACCCGCGCCGGAAAGCGTGTCGGCCTGTCCCAGCCCGCCATGAGCGCCGCACTGGCACGCCTGCGCCGCCACTTCGACGACGACCTGCTGGCCCGCAACGGAGCGCACTACGAACTGACCGCGCTCGGCCAGGTCCTGCTGGAGCGCACTTCAACCGCCTGCGACCTCTTGGAACGCCTGTTCAGCAGCCAGGCCGACTTCGACCCCGCCACCGAGAGCCGCACCTTCAGCCTGATCGCCTCCGACTACGCCGTAGCCGTCTTCGGCACGCCCCTGGCACGCCTCGTGCACGCCGAGGCCCCTCACGTCAGACTCCGCTTCACCCAGACACCCACCACAGTCGTCGAAGACCTCGGCGTTCTGCTCAGCACGACCGACGGCCTGCTGATGCCGCACGGCGTAGTCGGCGACATGCCCCGCACCGATCTCTTCCATGACGAGTGGGTCTTCCTGGTCTCCCGGACGAACACCGACGTCGGCGAGCAACTCACCCGCGACCAGCTCGCCCACCTGCCCTGGGTCACCTACCAGCGCACCTACGACGCGCCCGCCGTAAGACAACTGGCCATGCTCGGCATCGAACCCCGCGTCGAAGTCTCCGTCGACAGCTTCACCATGCTGCCCTTCCTCGTCGCCGGCACCCACCGGATCGCCCTGATCCAACGGCGCCTGGCCCACCTGATGCACGACCTCGCGGCCGTACGCCTCGTGCCGCCGCCCTACGAAGCCGTGCCCCTGCAAGAAGCGCTGTGGTGGCACCCCCTGCACACACACGACTCCACCCACATCTGGCTGCGCCGGGCCGCCCAGCGCGTCGCAGCAGAACTCGACCATTCCGCAGGTGGCTAGTGCGCCGTTGCGAGGGACGGCAACGATCCCTCTCTCCCGGCGCCGACTTCTCGGAAGGCTCATCGGCCGAAGCCCACCATTGCGCTGATGGCCGAGAGCGGACACTGCATGACGGACGACACCAGTGTGCTGATCGAGCTATGGAAGGGGCAGAGCGACGAAGCCCGCCAGATGGAGAACCAGCGTGCGGCCCTCACCAGCGTTGTCATCCTCGTGACAGCTGCCGGTCTGGGGTTCCTGTCGCAGCACGGCCACCTGCGGACATCCTCCGTGGGGGTAACACTGCCCATGTTCTCTGTGGGCGCCTTCGACGCTCTGGCATGCACGGAATATGCCGAACGCTGGGCGGTTCCATCTGGACCCTCTGGGTCACCGTCCACGCAGGTATCTCGGCCGGAGGGCTTGCGCTCAGCGTCTGGGCGCTCGTCTGATCTCCCGCCGAAAGTTCGCCACCAGGTGCGGTGCGACCGCACCGCGGATCTGCACGTCATCCATCCCGCGAATGTCCTCTATCTCCGCGGTCGATAAGGCCCCCGGAAGTCCGGGAATTGAAATGCTTCAACGTTGCTGAACGGCACAACTGCTGGTCAGAGCTGTGGAGCGAAGCACTCCATGCCAGCGGGTTGACCCATGGATCAACCTTCAATAATTTCCACTGCGTTGACTGAGTCGTTTCCTCAAGGACTCCTGTCGGCGCGGAAATGTCGTGGGGCGCGACATCTCTCCGTGTGCACGGCAGGTAGAAATACGGCTCGGCATCCTCTGAGCGCTGCTGGAGCAGCAGCGACCCACCCCGGCCATGCCCGGCGGACTCAACGACGCCCCGACCTGACGGGTGCCCGCGGACGCCTACGGCTGATGGCTGCCACTCAGTTCGGAGAGCCGCCAGTGAATCGACGCACTTTCCTGTCCGCAGCCACACTCACCGCGGTCGCGGTCGGCATGGCGCCCGTCCTGACCGGCCCGGCAGGCGCCGCTGCTGACACCCCCCAGAACAGGGCCGACGCACTCCTGGCCAAGATGACCGCCGCGCAGAAGGAATCCCTGATCCGCTGCGACTTCGCCTCGCTGACCACCCTGGGGATCCCGGCCCTGACGATGGTGGACGCCTCCGCGGGACTTCGCGGCGAATCGGGCGTCACCGCCTTCCCCGTTCCCCTCGCCCAGGCCGCCACCTTCGACACCACGCTCGCCAAGGACATCGGCACCGCCATCGGCGCCGAAGGCCGCGCCAAGGGATACAACAACCTGCTCGGCCCCACCGTCGACGTCAGCCGTACCTGGCACTTCGGCCGCCAGGCCGAAGGCATGGGCGAAGACCCACTGTTGGCCGGACAACTCGGCACGGCCGTCACCCTCGGCATGCAGAGCCAGCACGTCGTCGCGACCGTCAAGCACTTCGCCGCCTACACCCAGGAGACCAACCGGTTCTTCACCGACACCAAGGTCACCGACCGTGCCCTGCGCGAGATCTACATCGGCCCCTTCCGACGCATTCTGCAGGCCACTCCCACCACCTCGGTGATGATGGCCTACCCCAAGATCAACGGGACCTTCGCCACCCAGAGCCCGGCCCTGTTCACCCTCCTCAAGACCGACCTGGGCCTCACGGGCTACACGGTGCCCGACTTCTGGGCCGGTGACGACCAAGTCGCCGCCGCCAAGGCAGGGATGGACCTGGCCGGACTCGGCGCTGCCGGTGTGAAGCTCACTGCCGGACAGCTCACCGACGGATCGGTGACCAGCGACCGACTCAACGACGCCGCCCGCCGCATCCTCATCTCGATGTACGCGTGCGGCCTGTTCGACAACCCCCTGCCGACCCCGGCCTCCAACGTCAGCACCCAGGCCCACCAGGACCTCGCGCACAAGAGCGCCATCAGCGCCACCGTCCTCCTCGCCAACAAGAACAAGGCCCTCCCGCTGCCCGCCTCTCTCAAGAAGATCGCGGTCATCGGCCCCACCGGCACCGACACCTACACCGGCATCGCCGGCTCCAGCTACGTGGACCCCGGCTCCTGGAAGACGCCCCTGCAGGCCATCCAAGACCGCGCCGGCACCACCACCATCACCCCCACGCAAGGAACGAAGGGCGACATCCCGCTCACCACCGTGCCCGCCGGCGCCCTGCGCACCGCCGCCGGAAACAGCGGCCTCGACGTCACCTACTACTCCGGCAGCAACACCAGCGGCACACCGATCACCACCAAGACCGTGCAGACCGTCGACTTCACCACGGCACCCCTCGATGGCCTCCCCGCCGTCTGGTCGGCGAAGTGGACCGGCACCCTCACCCCGACCACCACCGGCCTGCACCGCTTCTCACTGCTGCCCGCCGGAACCACACAGCTCAAGATCGACGCCAAGACCGTGATCTCCGGGACCCGGCACAGCCGCCGCTTCTTCCTCGGCCCCTTCGACTACCCCCTGCACGGCACCGCGGACCTGACCGCCGGCCGCGCCGTCACCGTCGAGATCACCTACACCAACGCCACCGCCGACACCGGCACCTGCGGCCTCACCCTCGGCTGGCAGCCCCAGTCCCTGATTCCGGCCGCCGTGGACGCAGCCCGCAGCGCGGACGCCGCCGTCATCCTCGTCAACCGCGTCGCCGGCGAAGACATGGACCACACCCAGCTCGACCTGCCCGGCGACCAGAACCAGCTGATCAGCCAGGTCGCCGCCGTCAACGCCCGCACGATCGTCGTCCTCAACACCGACGGCCCCGCCGCCATGCCGTGGGCCGACAACGTCGCCGCCGTCCTCCAGGCCTGGTACGCCGGACGCGGCATGGGCACCGCGCTGGCCGCCATCCTCTTCGGAGACAGCGACCCCGGCGGCCGACTGCCCATCACCTTCCCCAAGGACGCCACCCAAGGGCCCGGCACCACCCAGGCCACCTACCCCGGCACCAACGCCACCGTCACCTTCGACGAAGGCACCGCCGTCGGCTACCGCTTCTACGACAGCAAGAGCCAAACCCCCCGCTTCCCCTTCGGCCACGGCCTGTCCTACACCAGCTTCGCCCACGGCTCCCTCGAAGCCACCTGGGACAAGGCCACCCAGAAGGCCACACTCGCAGTGACCGTCACCAACACCGGAACCCGCACCGGCACCGACGTGGTGCAGGTCTACGCGACCCTGCCCGGCTCCGCGAACGCCGAGCCGCGACGCCTGGTCGCCTTCCAGAAGGTCTCCCTGGCCGCCAAGGCCTCCACCCGCATCGAATTCACCATCCCTGCCGCCGACCTGACCGTCTGGCAGTCCAACAAGTGGAGCCTGACCGCCGGGATCTACACCCTCGCCGCCGCCCACTCCTCCCGCGACATCACCGCCCAGCGCGCGATCACCGTCAGCTGACCCACCGCCCCGGGGCTGCGCGCACCCTGCCCGCTGCCCCGGGGCCACCGCCACCCACCGCTGCACCACCGCGGCCGCGGCCGTTCATCCACCGCAGGAGCAAACCCCGTGTTGCGCACCAGACCCCTGACCCGGAGCGCAGCCGCGCTCACACTGCTGTCCACCATGGCCGGATGCGCCCTGGGAACCGGCAGCGGCACACAGCTCACCGTCCTGGCCAACGTCACCGACAAGGTCGCCATGACCTCCGTCATCAAGGCCTTCCACGCGGAGCACCCAGACATCAACGTCAAGGTCACCTACGCCGACACCAACACGCTGCAGACCGACCTGCCACGCGATCTGAAAGCCAACAAGGGACCCGACGTCTTCACCGTCTGGCCCGGCAGCGGAAATGCTGCCTCGGCAGTGGTCCTGTCCAACCAGCACCTCCTGATGAACCTTGGCCTGCACCGCTTTGCCTGGAACCTTCCCGACGACGTCGCCTCCGTCGTCGGGCGGCTCGGCAGCGTCGAAATTGTCCCGGCCAGCTACAGCGCCATCGGCGCCATCTACGCCGAACAGACCCTCAAAGACATCGGCGGCACCGTGCCCACCACGTACACGCAGGTCCTCGCCCTGTGCGAGAAGGCCAAGGAGCACGGCAAGGTGCTGTTCGCCCTGGGCAACAAGACGCCCTGGGTGACACAACTCGTCTCATACGCCCTGGCAGCGGGAACCGTCTACGCACAGCAGCCCGACTTCGCCACCAACATGGACCAGCGCCGCACCAGCTTCGCCCAGTCCGGCTGGAAGGACGCCCTGAGCAAGTACCTCCAGATGAACGACCGCGGCTGCTTCGGTACGGCCCCGCTGGCCACCACCTACCAGGACAGCCTCGACCAAGTCGCCTCCGGACAGGCCGTCGGCATCGTCCAGGTCGCCAGCGCTCTTGCCGAACTCAAGGCCGCCGCCCCCAGGATCGATCTGACCCTGCACGCCCTGCCGGCCTCGGACGATCCCCAGCAGACGCGCATGCCCGCCGCCGTCTCCGCCGCGTACGGCGTGAACGCCCGCACCCCTCACCCGAAGCAGGCCAAGGCGTTCGCCGACTTCCTGGCGTCGGCCAAGGGACAGAACCTCTACAACAGCAAGGGCACCACCCTGCCCGCGATCCCCAACGCCACGTTCAAGACCGATTCCGCGGTGGCGGAGGTGGCTCGGCGGCAGAAGAACGGCACCACCGTCCCCTTCATGGACCAGACGTGGCCCAACTCCGAGGTCCAGCAGACGCACTTCCAGCAGATCCGCGCCCTGTTCGCCGGCAAGACCACCGTGGACGGCGCACTCAAGGCCATGGACCGCTCCTTCCGCGACGGCCCGCTGGACTGACCTCTACAGCAAACGGGCGGGCTCCCCTCGATCGGGGGGAGCCCGCCCGTTTGCGATGCTGGGCTAGGCCGCCGCCGACACCCTGGCCGAGGCCACCTGCTGCCCATCAGCCGCCTGCCCCCGCAGGGCGAACAGCAGCACACCCGCAGCCGCGAACACGATGCCCGTGGCCACATACAGGGTCCGCGGAGTCGCCCCGGCGTCCAGCAGCCAGCCCGCCGCCGACGGCGCGATGATGGCGCCCACCCGGCCCACGCTGATGGCGGCACCCACGCCCGTCGCCCGAAGCCGCGTCGAGTACACCTCAGGCGTCAGTGCGTACAGGCCGGCGATGCACCCGTTGACCGCCACTCCGATCACTGCTCCGAGGCAGAAGGCCAGAGCCAGGGTGTCGGTCGACGCAGCGAAGGCGACCACCAGGGCACCGGCCACGAACAGGTAGCTGCGCAACACGCTCACCAGCGCGAACCGTGCCGCCAGCGTCCCCAGCAGTGCCGTGCCGAAGATGCCGCCCACGTTCAGCAGCGTTCCCCCGGTCAGGCCCTGGGACGACGACATCCCTGCCTCGACCAGCAGGGTCGGCGTCCAGCTCGTCACGAAGTAGAAGGCGGCCATCACCAGGAAGAACGCGCCCCACAACACCAGCGTGGGACGACGCAGCGGACCTGCGAACAGCGCCCTGAACCCGGCCGAACGCAGCTGGTCTTTCTCAACCCCCACCGCGGGGAGTTCGGTGAGCTCGGGGTGGCGCATCTGCCGGGCCAGGGTGTTGATGCGCTCCAGCGCGCGGGACGGTCGGCGGGTGAACAGGAAGTCCAGCGACTCGGGCAGGAAGAAGTAGGCGAGCGGGACCACCGACAGCGTGGCGAGTCCGCCGGTCAGGAACACCGAGCGCCACCCGTGGTGGTCGATGAGGGCCACCGAGGACAGGCCGCCGACGGTCGCGCCGATCGCGTAGCCCGTCGAGTTGAGACTGACGGCCAGGCCACGCCAGCGGCGGGAGGCGAACTCGCCGGCGATGACATTGCTGCACGCAAGCACCGCGCCGATGCCCAGCCCGGTGAGGACCCGCAGGAGCGCCAGCTGCTGCCAGTTCTGGCTCAGGGACGACACGATCATGCCCAGCGCGGCGGTGGCCAGCCCGCCCAGGATGACCGGACGCCGGCCGATCCGGTCCGCGCGCGGGGCAATCAGCAGCGCGCCCAGCGCCATGCCGGCCAGGCCACTGCTCAGGAGCAGCCCCAATGTGCCCGAGCCCAGCGACCACTGCCCCGACACCGACTTGCCGGTGAAGGACATCACCAGCACATCGAACCCGTCGAGGGTGTTGAGCAGGACGCACACCGTGATGGCCCGCCACTGAAAACGGGTCATGGGGCCCTCGTCCAGGACCGCACGCAGATCGGCGCTCACCGGATGATCCACTCAGCGGTCCGGCACATGAAAGACAGATACATGGCAGCACTCCGTTGTCGACTGCGGTGTAGCCGGCCGCGCAGAAAGACAGCCCCAAGGGCGGCTCAGCGACCGGCGCAGCCATGGTCTGGCCAGCCCAGCCGGGCGGACAGAGCGTTTTCCGGATGCCGGGAAACGAATCGTGACGAGCGCACACCGCTCAGCAGACGGCCGCCTGAAGCGCCCGCGTGATGGCACGACCACTGGTGCGCACCAGGTCCGCCAGCGCGCCCGTGGGCATGGAACCGTGCCGGACCACCAGCGAAACAGCCGCCACCACCTCGCCGTCCGGCGACAGTACCGGCGCGGCCACCGACAGAGTGTCCAAGGACAACTGCCGGTCGCTGACGGCGTACCCGCAGGCGCGTACCTGCGCCAGAACTCGCCGCAACTGCACTGCGCCGCACAGCGTGAAAGCGGTGTGCGCCTTCACGGGTTCCCCCAGCGCAGCATCCTGGACCTGAGCCGGAGCGTAAGCCAGGAGGACCAGCCCGGCGCTGGTCGCGATGCTGCCCAGACGGCCGCCGACCCGGGTCAGCGTGGGCACTGCGCTGCTGCCGCCCAGCCGTTCCACGAACACGACGTCCGTACCGTCGCGCACGGCGAGCTGCACGTTTTCCCGGGTGACCTGACACAGGTCCTCCAGGTAGGGCAGGGCGCACTCGCGCAAGCCCTGCCCCCGGGGCGCCAAGGCCCCCAATTCCCACAGACGCAGCCCGATGCGGTAGCGGCCGCGCTCATCCTTCTCCAGGGCACCCCAGGCCAGCAGTTCAGTGAGCATGCGGTGCACAGTCGACACCGGCAGCCCTGCCCGGCGCGCGAGATCGCTGAGGGAGAGATGGGAGTGGTCGGCAGAAAAGGCGCCCAGGATCTGCAGCGCGCGGGCGAGAACCGGACCGGTACCCGCTGCCGTCGCCGGCCTTGCTGTGGGCGCGGGCCCCGGGGCGGTCTGCGTAGCCAAAGAGATGTGTGTATTGGGCACCATGCGACTCCTCGTCCGGACACCGGGCTTGCCTTGACGGGTGTGGTGGAACCAGACCCCGGCCGCGGCCCGGTGTGGGCGTCTCAGTCGCTGCTCTCCAACGCCTCGTCCATGAAGGCGATGCGGCGCAGACTGTCGATGGCCAGCCCCCGCTGCGCCTCGGGCAGCAGCCCCAGCAACTGCTGGTTGATCGCTTCGGCCGGTGGGATCAGAGCGGCGAGCAGTTCGCTGCCCTGATCCGTGAGCTCCAGCAGGGTGCGCCGGCGGTCCTCGGCATCACGGACCTGGCTCACATGCCCCTGCCCGGTCAGGCGACGGATCATCTGGTTGACCGTGGACCGGTCCAGCGACGTCAGGCGGGCCAGCGTGCGCTGGTCGATTCCAGGCTTGTGCGACAGCGCATTGAGCACGGCGAACTGCTGGGAGGTGATCTCCCGCGAGACCTGCTGGGACCACAGGGCCGTGTGCACCTGCTCAGCTCGCCGGATCAGGTGCCCGATGTAGTTCTGCAGATCCAGTGCGCGTGCCACGATCTCCGTCTTCCCTGTGCCGATGTGGTGCCGCCCGATGGCGGACGACCGCTGGCGAGTCTATGGGCGTCACCACGCCGGCACCCGATCCGACTAGCGTCCGGGACGCTGCTCGTAGGCCGTCGCCCGGGAGCCGTCGACGCCGACCTCCAGGCGGCCGACGCGTTCGATGTCGACCACCACCCGGTCGCCGTGCTTCAACGGCCCCACGCCCGCCGGGGTCCCCGTGGCGATCACATCGCCCGGGTGCAGCGTCATCACCGACGACGTGTAGGCGATCAACTGGCGGACCCCGAAGATGAGATCGGCCGTGTTGGTGTGCTGGCGCGTCTCACCCGCCACGTCGCACCGCAGCTCGAGCGCGTCCGGGTCGGGGATCTCGTCCGCACTCACCACCCAGGGCCCGATCGGGGTGAACGTGTCGAACGACTTGCGCGTGGAGCGGTCCTCACCGGAACGGACCGTGATGTCCAGCACGCAGGTGTATCCGAAGACGTAGTCCAGTGCGTCCTCGGCCGCCACCTTGGCCGCGGCGCGCCCGATGACGACGCCCAGCTCGCCCTCCTGATCGGTGCGCTTGTCGCTGTAGGGCAGCAGGATGTCCTGGCCGGGGCCGATCACCGACGAGTTGGCCTTGAGGAACACACCGAGATCAGCGATCGACGTCGTGTACTCCATCTCGGCCTTGTGGTCGAGATAGTTGACCGGCGCACCGATGATCTTGCCAGGCCGGGGGAGAGGCGCCTCCATCACCGCCTCGGCAAGGGGTACACGCGCACAGGCCGCGAGGTCGATCTGCGGCGCACCGTCCCGGTCGACGCGTTCGATGTACTGGTGCAGCGCGCCGGACGGCGACGGCGCCGACGGAACGAGTTGGCCGGTGACGTCGACGAGGGCATCGCCGTCGACGAGCCCGAGCCGTCCCTTGTTGAAGAGCGCAAGGCGCATCAGGGTCTCCTTGGGAAAGAGCAGTCGGGAAACGAGGAGGATCAGGCGCCGGGATCGGCGCTCTGACTGCGGTAGAGACCGAGCGAGCGCATGACCGGCTCGTCGTTGTAGGAGAAGAGCACCGCATCCTGGGAGCCGGAGGTGTTCACGTGCCGGTAGGAGGCCCAGCCGGGAATCGCGAACGTGTCGTGCTGGGACCAGTCCAGGCGCACCCCGTCGACGATCGTGGCCCCCTCGCCGCGGACGACGCTGAAGATCTGGGACGCGGTGTGCTGATTTCCCACCCCGTCGAAGCCGGGCCGCAGCCGCTGCACGCGGCACCCGATCGTCGGCATGACCGGCCCACCGGTCCAGGGGTTGGTGTACTCGAGGACGATGCCGTCCACCGCGCTGCCCTCGGCGCTGTCCGCGATCGCGTCCAGGGCACGCTGGGTCTCGGTCCACGTGTAGCGCGTGACGGGGGAGTTAGGGCCTTCCTGCGTCAGCCACGCCGGGGTGAGCCGCCCGTGCAGGAACTGGCGACTGCCCGCGTCGTCGGGTCTCGTGACCGGCTGCAGCCGCTGCGGGTACTTCTCGTAGAAGCCGGCCTCGAGCGCGTTCACGAGGGGGTAGTCGAGAGCATCGAGCCAGATCATGGGGTCGGTGCCCTCATGAGTGTGGTCGTGCCAGTGCCAGCCCGGGGTCAGCAGCAGGTCCCCGGGCGCCATGAAGACGCGCTCTCCGTTGACCGTGGTCCAGGCACCGCTGCCTTCGAGGATGAAGCGGAAGGCATTGGACGTGTGGCGGTGGGCCTGCGCGGTCTCCCCGGGCAGGATGATCTGCAGTCCCGCGTACAGCGTGTTGACCGTGGCCGGCGGGTCGGTGAGACCGGGGTTGACGAGCATCAGAACACGGCGCTCGGCCTCGTCCAGCGACAGCGTCTTGGAGAAGTGCAGCAGCTGCGGGCGCAGGTCCTGCCAGCTCCACCGGTAGGGAACCGCCCGGCTTTTGGGCTCGGCGGGGAACAGGTTGCCGTAGAAGCGCCACAGCGGAGCAGCGCCCAGATTCTCCAGCGCCTTGTAGGCGGGGTCGTCGGTCATGGTGGTCCTCCTGTCAGGTGTCAAAGGGCAGGAACGGCGGCGGTGGCCGGCGTCCACACCCACGCGATGTCGTCGAAGTCCTCGGGCGAGCGGGCAGACAGCAGCTGGTTGCGCAGGGTGGCTCCCATGCCCTCCAGGTGGCAGATTTCGCCGAAGCGCCGGGCGTTGGTCTGGATCTGCGCGGCACGTTCCTCGCGGACCTGGGCGTACGCGGCGAACGCGGCGTCGGGGCCGGTGTTCTGGGCGAGCGCCTGGCCGAGCGCGACGGCGTCCTCCAGGGCTTGGCAGGCGCCCTGAGCGAGGTACTGCAGCATTGGGTGTGCCGCGTCCCCGAGCAGCACGATCCGCCCGTGGACCCAGTTACTGTTGGGCAGCCGGTCGAACAGCGGCCAGCGCCGCTCCCGGGAGACAAGCGGCAGGGCGTCGCGCACCGTCTGGCAGGTGCCGGCGAAGCGTTCCTCGAGCTCGGCCTCGGTGCCCCAGTCGTCTGAGTCCGGCGTGTAGTGATCGCTTTCGAACACGGCGACCTGGTTGTAGAGCTCGCCGCGGCGGACCGGGTACTGCACCAGATGCATGCGGGGCCCGGCCCACACCATGACCGCTTCGGAAGCGGCGTGCTGGGACATCCGGCCGGTCATGCGATCAGTGGGCAGCGCGCCGCGGAAGGCGACATACCGGGAACAGACGGGATCCCCGTCGCCGACCAGGGCCTGCCGCAGGCGCGAGTGCAGCCCGTCGGCAGCGATCGCAGCGTCGGCCGCCAGAACCTCGTGAGATTCGGCGAAGTGCAGCCTGACTCCCGAGGCGTCCTGCTCGGCACGGGTGACGGTGTGCCCGGTATGCAGGGCGATGGCGGGATGGTCCTCGCACGCTGCCAGAAGGGCGGCGTGCAGGTCGGTCCGGTGCGTCACCAGGTACGGGTGACGGAACCGCTGGATGTAGGCGTCGCTGCGCAGGTCGAGCGAGGTGACCTGGTCGCCGGTCAGGGCATCCATCATGACCAGGCGCGGTGGAGCGACGGCGTGCTGTCGGACGGCGTCCAGCACGCCGAGCTCGTCCAGCGCAAGCGAGGCGTTGGGTGCGAGCTGCAGACCTGCGCCGATCTCGCCGAACTGGGCGGCCCGTTCCACGAGCGTCACCTGATGTCCGGCGCGGGCAGCGGCCAGTGCGGCGGCAAGGCCACCGATACCGCCGCCGACGACGGCGATGTGGGACGCGGGAGATGTGGGCATTCGGCCTCCTTGAGTGAACGGGATGGAGGACACGGAGGCGCGGGAGGGGCTACCAAGAGATAGTCAGTACGCCAACCATTGGTGTACGGACGATATTAGGATGCTGTTTCCATGAGGTCAACGGATGTCCCGAGTTCCTCAGCAGGCCCTGCAGGCCGGTGCGGGGCCGGTAGAACTGTCGGGCGGGCGATCTCTGCGCTGCCGACAGGCCACAGACGGTTCGGAGCCGCCTCTGTGGCGGGTGCCGGTCGCAGAGGGCGGGTCGAGGGCGCGGATATCGCCAGTCCATTCGTATGTAGCCACAGCGCCGACACGGCGGATCACTCAAGCGGAAAGAGGGCGCCTGATCGTCCCCTGATCGCAGGGGGAGGAAGCGCCTCGTGGCGACATCTGGGGGTTGTGCCGTGCCGGAAGCGAGGCTCGCGAGGGTGTGCTTCCGGCGCGGCGCCCGCTGCGGTGCGGACGCAGGTCCATGCGCATGGACCGCACCAGTTCGCGGAGTTGGACCAGGTGGGAGCTGGGAATGTCGGGCGGGAAAGACGTCCAGGCCGCGGCCTCGGCGTCATCGACGCCAGGCACGGGCGTGATCCGCCAGTTGTTGGTGGAGTAGCCGTAGAGATGGGGGAGCTCGATGGTGGCGCGTTCGCAGTCGATGCGGATGCGGCTGACCTGGTCCGGACTCAGCGCGCTGTTGACGACGGTGGCCAAGGCCCCACTGCTGAAGCGGACCAGGGCGGTGGATACGTCAGTCGCACTGCTGAACACGCGCGTCTCCAACGCCGACCACCGTTGGCTCCGCGAAGCAGGGCTCGGCACCTGGTCAGGTGGCTCATGAGGCCCGAGTGGGAACCATTTCGCAATTCATTGGGGAGTCGTGGGCCGGGACTCGCGTCAGCTGTGCGGGGGCAGGGCGGGGTAGTCGGTGTAGCCGGTGGGGCCGCCGGTGTACATCGCGTACTTGGCGCGGACGGCGTTGATGGGGGCGCCGGTGCGGATGCGGTCGACGAGGTCGGGGTTGGCCAGGAACGGGCGGCCCAGGGCGATGAGGTCGGCTCCGGCGTTCAGGAGGCGTTCGGCGGCTTCCCGGCCGCCGTCGGCGGGGATCTGGTCGGCGGGCAGGATCGGGTTGGCGATCAGCGTGCCCGTCCAGAGCTCGCGCAGCCGGGCGAAGAGGGGCTTGGCGGGGTCTGCGAAGGCGACGTGCAGATAGGTCAGGCCCTTGCCCGCGTTGGCTTCGAGCAGGGCCGGGTAGAGATCGTCGGCGTCCGTGTCTTTGATGCCGTTGACGGTGTTGCCGGGCGAGATGCGCAGGCCGGTGCGCTCCGCGCCGATGGCCGCGACGACGGCGTCGATCACCTCGGTGGTGAAACGGATGCGGTTCTCCATGCTGCCGCCGTAGGCGTCGGTGCGGTGGTTGGTGTTGGGCGCGAGGAACTGGTGGAGCAGGTAGCCATTGGCGCTGTGGACCTCCACCCCGTCGAAGCCCGCGTCGACGGCGCGGCGGGCGGCAGCGGCGAAGTCGGCGATGGTCTGCCGGATGTCGTCGGCCGTCATCTCGCGCGGTGTGACGGCTTCCTGGAAGCCGGCCGGGGTGTAGATCGGCTCGGTCAGCGGGATCGGTGAGGGGGCGATGGGGGTGAGGCCACTGTTGTCGGGGTGGCCGACCCGACCGCCGTGCTGAATCTGGAGGAACACCGGGCCGCCGCCCGCGGCCTGGACGGCCTTGGTGACCTGGCGCCAGCCGGCGGTGTGGGCATCGGTGTGCAGGGCGGTGATGTTGGGGTAGGTCTGGCCGACCGCGTTCGGGGTGGAGGCTTCGGCGATGATCGCTCCGGCGGTGGCGCGCTGGGCGTAGTACTCGGCCATGAGTGGGGTGGGGGTGCCGTCGCTCTCCGCGCGGTTGCGGGTCATGGGGGCGATGACCAGGCGGTTCGCCAGCTCGTGGCGACCGAGTCGGGCGGAGGTCAGGAGGGGGGAGATCGTCGTTTCGTGCGTCATGTGGTTACCGTAGAACTTGACATCAATGTGAGAATCAAGCTGTGGGGATGTGACCTGCGTCATGCGAATCGGTGAGCTGGCTCGGCGTACGGGTGTCAGCGAGCGCTCGCTGCGCTACTACGAGCAGGAGGGGCTGCTGTCGGCCCGACGCACCCCGGGCGGGCACCGGGAGTACGCCGACACCGCAATCGACCGGGTGCAGCGGATCCAGGAACTGTATTCCGCGGGCCTGTGCAGCTCGAAGATCGCTAAGCTGCTGCCCTGTATGCGCGACAGTGATGGCGGCCCGGCCGAGACGGCCGACGACTTCCTGATCAGCGAACTGACGGTGGAACGGGACCGCATCGATCGCATGATCAACGATCTGCAGCGCTCCCGTTCCCTGCTGAACACGGTCATCGCCAATGCCGCACCTGCGCAGCGGAGGACCGGCCCGGATCCACGTCTCTAGGACAACTGGGCTACTCGGGGGTCTGCGCGAGTCGATCGTAGCGTCCAGGCCGGAGACCAGGTACTGGCGACAGATGGAGGCCGTCCGCGCCGACCTCCGGATTGCGGGCGCCCGTTCCCCGTCGGGTGTGGATCCTCTCTGGGGATGAGTGACCTGGGAAGACGCTGATCGGTGGTGTCGGGGCAGTGGCTTGCTTCTACCGTGTTGGGGTGGAGGTGGGGCGCCATGGTGTCTTTTCCGGAGGACTTCGAGGCGCGGGAGGCTGCGGCCCGGCGCCTCCTCGAGGAACTGCGGGCCGAGACAGCAGAGTTGGCGCTGAGGCTGCAGGCGGCTCAGGAAGATCTGTCGCGGTGGGAGATCTCGCGGGAGACGGTCACGAAGGTGTTGGCCGAGCTGTCGGCCGCGGAGCCGGCCACTGAGGTGGATGTGCCGGTGATGCCTGAGCAGAAGCCGTCGCCGACGGCGGCGGGGAAGGGGAGGCGCCCCTGCGGCCGGTCGAGGGCGCTGAGGGCATCGTCCGGTTCCTGCTGCGCCTTCAGGACCGGCTCCGCGCCTTGACGCTGGTGGAGAGTGCACGGTCAACGGTCATACGGGCCTGATCGCCCCGCAGGGCGGCGCAACCGTGTCGATGTCCGCATTCGAGGTCGCAGGCGGCCGGATCGGGCGTATCTGGTCCGTCCGCAATCCCGACAAGCTGTGCCGGTGGACGGCGGCCGCCCGGATCCGCCGCTGACACCGCCGGCGGCAGCAGTACTTGCCGCCGACTCCACACGAAGTGAGCCGGCCAAGCCTTCAGGACGAGATTACCCCACGTGTGCGCCCCGCTCACGCACCCGGCCGCAGCTGTTGGGCCGCCTGCTCCTGAAGGGCGTCGTCCAGCGTTGGATGGGTCCCAGAGAGGTGCGGCGCCTGACTCCCGAGGGCGCGAAGGCTCAGCCGCTCATTGAGTTTCCGTGTGGCCATATAGCTCATGAGGCCGCTTGTGATCTCTAGCCCGTTGGTGAGGATCGCGACTATCCGGTAGGTGAGGAAGCGCGCGTGCGGTGTGGTGGGGCACGGGATGGCGGTGAAGCGCTCATTCAGAACCCACCGGGCGCCCCCCGAACGGACCGATGTCCAGCCGGTGGGGGGCGAGAGTTCGAATTTTAGGAAGTCCAGCGGTTGCTCCCGATGTGCGTTGACTCTGTTGCCTAGTAGGCCCGTTGGGGTTCCAGTTGCACCGGAAGGGGAGGCGATGTCCCGTCTCAGGGCCCCTGCGCTGGGACCAGTCGACACGATTCAGGTGGGGCCTGTTCGGTACCTCGCGCGCAGGGGTATGCCCTGCCTTGCCGACCGCACGTCGGGACGCGGACCGGATCTGGCTGAGGGGGAATCGTGCGCACTCGCGTGTCCAGGCTGGGCCTCGGTCCGATCCGAGGGGACCACCACGTCATGACCCCGTTCGCGGGCACCCTGCTGCACATACTCCGGGGATTCATGCTGATCGCCTGGGTCGTCATGGCCGGTTTCACCGTGTTCACTCCCGACCAGGTCGACGGGAACCTCGCCTGGACGACAGCGGTGGTGATCGCGGTCTACACCGTGACGTTCGGATGGCGTCTGCTGACCGCCCGGCTCGGCCTGAACCGGTGCTACCTCCTGGCCGACGGGGTGGCCGTGACCAACCGGTTCGGCCGGGTGACCGATTCCGTGGCCTGGAGCAAGGTGACCGGTATCCAGCAGACAACGGTCGTGGACCTCTACATGGGAGCGCACCGCATGGAGATCCACCGGAGCCAGACCGTCAAACCCCTCACGTTCCTGGCGCCGGGCGTGAAATCACAGCTGGTTAAAGCGCTGCTCACCGAGGGCCGCCGCGCAGGAGCCCTGCAGTGAAGGGGCATCCGAGCCCCGGGCCGTGGCGCGTCGTTCATGGCCTGGGGGAGTGCCATGAGTTCCGCGTCGTACAGCTCGGTTTCTCCCGCGGGCCAGATGCCCACCGTGCCGAAGAATCCCGCCGCGGAGCGCTGCTCGGCGGTGTCGCGGCTGATCCGGCCGTCTTCTGCCGCGCCGCTTAGCGCCGTGAGAGAACGCTCTTCACGGCGCGGAGGTAGGCGTTGCGCGCTTCGTCGATCTCGTCGACGGCGTCCCGCCAGGTTGGACGATCTATGACGTGCCCGACCACAGCGATCTCTATGAGAGCGTCTTGCTCTATCGACTGGACGTGGTCCTGCAAGCGGTGCAGTGCGAGACGCGCCGTGGCCATCGCTTCCTCAACTTCCAGTGGGGCGTCCCGTAGTGGAAGAGCTGCGACACCGTCCGGGTAGTTGTCCGCTACCGTGGTCTGCAGCTTTGAGAGTTCAAGCTCGGCGTCGCGAGCGAGATCCCTGCTCGGCTCCTCGGCGTCTGCTGGGGCGTGTGCGAGAAATCGCAGGGCAGCTTCGGCCTGGTCCAAAGCCGCACGGCGCACACCCAGCTTGGAGTACTCGATGGTCGCGTTCATGACGGCGAGTGCTTCTTGCTCGAGTCGGCCATCATCCGGAGCTTCGAGGGCGGCGATGAGGTAGGCGCCCCGCAGGGTTGTCCGTGCGGAAGTGCACTGCTTCACGAAATCGGCGAGCCTTCTGAAACGATCCTCGGATGCTGGGGCGGAGGCGTAGGTCTGGGCTAGCTCGGTCAAGGTGTGAGAGGCCATCAGCAGAGCCACATACGCATCCCGACGCACACTCCTGGCCCATTGCCGATCATTTGCATCAGCCTGGGCGCGAGCGCTGTCGATGGCCGCTCTGTACGTGGCCTCAGCCGTCTTGAGCCCGGCCTGGGCCGTGGCCTCGGCACCCCGGACAGCTGCTTTCGTTTGCCCTCGCCCGATGACGACTGCCGCGGGTACACCTAAAGCCGCAACTGCGGCCGCGGCTATGGCTCCTACGCCCTGAAGGTCCATGAAGTGATGATGCCGCACGCCGCGACCATCGGGGCTGAGGTGATGTGCAGGTGCCGGCGGCCGAGAGGTGCCCGGCGCTACGACTTGCACCCCATTTGCCGACGGGCCTCGGGCGCACCTGCCCGGCCGGTCGCGAACTCGTCCCCAGGGACGTCGACTTGGGCGGCATGACCACCTGGGCAGTCGACTCAACCGGCACCCTCGGCTACGTCGTCTGCCCCTCCCAGTCCCTCCAGGCCATCTCCGACGCCCTCACCGACCTTGACGAGTCCGACTCTTCTGCCCCGACCCGGAGTACGCGGCCCGAACGGCGCTCGACACGGCTAACGCGCCTGCTTGGACTACATCGCCGCATACGACTGCGGCATCGCCTGACCGCCGCTCCCGGAAGCCGGGCAGGACGGCCTCGAGCGGGGTGGCGTTCACCGGGTCTCGATGTGCCACGAGCCATCCGCAGCGAAGTGCACCGGGTAGCCGTTCCCGCCCCACGTCATGTGGATGGAGTTCGCTTCCTTGGCGGTCAGTTTGTGGTCCCGGATGTCACCGCTGAGCGTGTTTGCAGCCCGGATGAGGACTAGGTTTCCGGCGTCTATCGCACGGTCATCCATGGGGACTTTGCTGGGCTGTTCCGAGCCTTGGGGGATGCCTTCCAGACGGGCAATCTCGTCCCGCAGAACGTTGATCAAGCTTGGGGAGCCATCTACTAGCGCCTGGTGTACGCCCTGTCGGTCCTGGCGAACCGCAACGGCGGCGGTCAGGCCGCCGATAGTGACCGCTGCGGCAACACCAGCAGCCACCATCCACCTGGTTTTCATGCTTCCTGCCTCTTCGCCGCGTAGACAGAGCCCGCACCTGCCAAGAGAAGACTGAGAGCCAGAGCGAAGCAGGACAGGCCAGCCGTGCCAGTGTTGGCGAGTGAGGGAGCACCGTTGGTCCCTGCGGCGACACCAACTCGCCCCTTTTCTTTCACGGCCTGGTCGTGCTTGACGGCCGACTGAGGAACGAGAGCGATCGTGTGCCTCTGCGCGTCGGGGAACTGGTTCACGTCGTTCGTGCCCTTGGGGGCAACGGGGAGATTGCTGACCTTCGGGGCCTGGTCGGCAGGGACCTTCGCCCCTGCCGGCTCAGGGACCTTGGTCCCGGGCTTCGTGGTCGGGATGCCCTGCGTCAGCAGCGGCGGAACCTTGTTCGGCGTCTTCTGCACGCTCTTGGGCGGGACGACGGGCGTCTTCTGGTCCAGCTTCGTCGGAGTCTTGGCCGGAACCTTCTGAGTCACCGGAGGCACAGCAAGAGGGAGCGGGGTCTTCTGCGTCGTCTGCTTCGGGGGCACAGCCTGAGGGAGCTTTGGCGGGACAGCCTGACGCGTCGGTGTCTTCTGGCCGAGGAGAAGCGGGGGCGTCTGCTGCTTCATCGGCTGAGGAACCGGGTTGGGGTGCCCGGTCGGCGTGGGAGTCGGAGCAGCCTCCCGGTACGCGGGCACCGGGGGAACATCGATCACCTTCGTGTCCCCGTTGACGAACACCCGCTCTTGCTGGGGCCGGTCAAGGTGCGGAGTGGTAAGCGGCCCATCGTCGTCCGCGAACGCCTGGAGCGGCGCGAGGATGGTGCCAGCGGTCACGACGACTATCGCGGCCTTAAAAGCCTTGTTCATGAGGTGATTTCGCCCTTTGTTCTCCACTGCGGTTGTACCGCTTTCATGGGGTTGCGTTTCTTAACGAGAACTTATGCCTGGCCCTAGTGACTCTTTTACGGGAAAGGGCCCGCCTCTTCGGGCCCTTGGTCCCGCTTCTGCGGGCCCAACCGCACTGAAACCCCCGCGCCGAGGGGAAGGGGCGTCCCGCAATCGGGAGCTATTTAGGTGGCTTGTCCAGATTGGCTTGGTGGTGGACGACACTGTGGGCGGCGTCGAGGAGGGGGAGATCGTGAGTGAAGGCGTAGGCGCGCAGTCGTGCCAAGGCTTGGCCGAGGGGAGGAATGTCGAGTAGGACGGTCAGGGGCGCCGGTGACCTGGTGAGCTGTAGCAGCCGCGCACCGAACAGCCCGCGAGCCCCGGACAGCCAGCAGTCGGGGGCTCGCTCGCGTATCCGCGGGGGTTCGGATGTTCAGGCACACGAAGTGCCATCCCATGACGCGTCGGCGTCTCAGTCACCTGTACCGAAGCAATGCAGGTAGAGCCGTCCGGCGGCTGCTCGCGCCTACTTTCAATGCGGCGGTGCGGAAGGCGAAGGCGTGCACGTAAAGCGGAACTCGTCGCGGTCTCGCCTCTAGCATCGCACCCCTTGGTCACCAGTGGGTGATCTGTGATGGGGGCACATGGGGTACTTGACTAGGCCTTCTCTTGATCGTCTTTGGTGCTCCGCTCGTCGGCCTTATGGGCAACTGGATCGAGGGTGCCGGACGCGCGGCTGCCGGAAAGGTGATCTCCATCGGTGGGTACATAGTGGTGATCGGCGCGGCAGCCTGGCTGATCATCAGCAGTTTGTGAGGCCGATGGACTCAGCCGTGCGTCGGCACCGCAAAGTTCGTAGAGCAGGCCGAGTCCGGCTCCTGGCGGAACGGGCGCGGGCCTCAGTGCGTTTGAGTTTCCTGCAGAGCTCGGTGTCGGCCAGACGGGGAAGGGAAATGCCGACGGCGCGGTGACGGGTTCGGGGTTGCTGGATGGCTGATCTGGCCAGCTTCGTTGACGGTGAGCGATCCGTGCTCCCAGGACCACGTTCCGGTGAAGACATCGCGTCGGCCCGCATTCCGTCCATCGTCCATCGGACGTTTACGCCCCCCTGATATCCCTGGTATCGGGCCGGACCAAGGGAGCTCATCCATCTCGGGGGAGATCGATGGACGCGGACGACTGGACACGGGTTCTGGGCAGACCGGGCAGCACCGGGGAACTGGGCGCCGTGCGGCTGTCCTCGGTGCGCTGCCCGGCAACGGAGTTACCGGGCAGCGGCTCTGGCGCCGTAGGCCATCGCTTCCACCTCGCCCTGCTGCTGGGCGGTGCGCTGGTGCTCGACCAGGAGGACAGGACCGCGCGGACCGGCCCCGGGGACCTGGTGCTGGTGGACGGGGGCCGACCGTTCCGGCTGGCCCTCACCGCGCCCCGGAACACGCTCGTCACCGCCCATCTCCCCGTCGTCCCCGGTGATCCGGCGCGATGCGTGGCCCGCACCCTCGACGGCCGCGAGGGGCTGGGCGCCCTGGTCGCCGGACTCCTGACGGGACTGGCCCGGCACACCACCCCCTACCGGCCCGCCGAGGCACGCCGGCTGGGCGTGGCGGTCCTCGAACTCACCGCGGCGCTGCTGGACGTCGGCCCCGCGGAACCCGTGCCGCAGCCGCTCCTGCCGCGCATCCAGACGTACGTCCTCCAGCACCTGGGCGACGGCCGCCTCACCCCCGACGACGTGGCCGCCGCGCACCACATCTCCACCCGCTATCTGCACCGCCTCTTCCAGCGTCAGGGGCTGACCGTGGCCGCCTGGATCAAGGCGCAGCGGCTGGAGCGCTGCCGCAGCGACCTGGCCGACGCCCGCCTCGCCCACCTTCCCGTCCATGTCGTCGGGGCCCGCTGGGGATTCGCGCAAGCCGCCGCCTTCAGCCGGGCATTCCGCACCGCCTACGGCATCTCCCCGACGTGTTTCCGGGGCCGCTGTCTGTCAACAAACCGTGCGCGCGCTGCCAACGACAGTCACCTCAAGGCTCAGCAGACTCACGGGTAAGCAACGGAACACATCCATGGGGGAGCCGTATGGCCGAGAACCAGGCCGCCGCAGTCGCGGCGAGCGAGCAGAAGCCGGTGGAACCACGGGGCGGGGCCGGGGTGTTCGACGTCGACCCGGACCAGGCCGGGGTGAGCCAGGACCCGAACAAGGCCGTCAAGGGGGACATCTCCGTCTTCCCCGAGAACACGGAGGTCTGACATGGGATCCGTCTCGGGGATGCTCGCGCAGATGCGCGCCCTCATCGGCACCGGTGAGTACCCGCCCGGCTCGAACAGCAACAAGATCACCGACTGGTACGGCTTCGACGACGCGTGGTGCGACATGACCGTCAGCTACGCAGCCGCCCACTCGGGCAACCTCAGCGCGGTCTGCGGCAAGTTCGCCTACACCGTCGCGCACGCCAACGCCTTCCAGGCACGGGGCCGCTGGCACTACGGCCTCGGCGGAATCCGACCCGGCGACATCGTCTTCTTCGACTGGAACGGCAGCCGGTCCATCAGCAGGATCGACCACGTCGGCGTCGTCGAGGCGGTGCACTCCAACGGCACCATCACCACCATTGAGGGCAACACCAGCGACAGGTGCCAGCGTCGCAGCCGAAACTCGTCCTGCGTGGTGGGCTACGGCCGCCCCGGCTATGGCGACGCGAGCCCGCTGCCCTCCAATGACGGCATGCTGCGCAAGGGCTCCAAGGGCCAGGCGGTCAAGACGCTCCAGCAGAACCTCAACACCGTGATGAAGTCCGGCCTCGTCGTCGACGGCGACTTCGGTGCGAAGACCGACACCGCCGTACGGGCCTTCCAGAAGAAGTACGGCCTGACGGTGGACGGCGTGTACGGACCGGCGTCGGCCGCCGTGATGAAGTCCGCGCTCAAGGGCGGCACCAAGCCGACCCGGCCGGCCCCGCGCCCGCCCTCCGCCGGAAAGCTCAAGGTGGACGGCGAGTTCGGCCCGGCGACCTGTGCGGCCATGCAGCGCGCCCTGAACAAGCACGGGGCCAAGCTGAGCGCTGACGGCTCCTTCGGACCGCTCACCAAGAAGGCGCTCCAGGGCTATCTGAAGGTGACGGCGGACGGGGTGATCGGCCCGAACACCGTCAAGGCCCTCCAGAAGAAGGTGGGTTCAGGGGTCGACGGCAAGTGGGGCGCCGACACCACCCGGCACCTCCAGACAGCCCTGAACGCGGGCACCTTCTAGCCTGCCGGCAGCGCGAGCACCAGATGCGGGAGCCGCCGCGGTCGTCGGCGGCCCCGTTGTGGTTGACCTCCTGGCATGGTGCGAGGCAGATCGTCGAGCCTCCGCCCTGCCAGGAGGACGCAAACGCCCGACGTGGTCCTGGGAGCCGTGGCCGGAAATGCCGTCGTTGGCCCAGGACGAGTCCTGGGCGGGGGCGAAGTCCGGCACCCGCTGCTTGAGGCCCCCCGTATAAGGGCCGTCCACGGCTCCCGCGCGAACCGTTGGCCCACTGCCGTCCCCAGTAGACGCTGCTGCGAAGGGTCCAGATCGGGAATGGTCGCGGCTTCAGCCGCGAGGCCAGATCACCGCTGTGGAAGACGCGCTCGCTGAGATCTCGGACCTGGGGCGACGGCGCACCTTCAAAGAGCTTCTTGCTCCGCCAGGGGCGTTTGATAAGGCGGCGAAGTTGAGTAGGTCACGGTCGCTCGAGAGGGTGGCACGTGGGATTCAATGCAGTTATGGAGAACGCCTTGTGGGACCGGCTGTCCGCGGCCGGAGAGGGCAGGAGCCTGCGATGGCACCGAGCCTGCCTGGCTTTCTCGTCAGGCGTGGTGTCGGCGTGCAGGCAGTGCATCACCTATGTCGACACCAACAGCCCCGGCGCCGATCCCGGCCCGGTCGTCATCGCCTGTCGCGACCAGCGCGTCAACTCCGTACGCTCAGCCTCGCTGAGCACCAGTTCTGACTTGTGGCGGCCCGACCGCGGCTCGTCCGCCAGCCCCACCATCCGCCGGTGAACGAACAGTGAGCGTACTTGCGTACCGTCTCCGTGGATACCCTGAAGTCCGCTGGCACACGTGTGTTCGATGCGCCTTCCGCACAGGCCGCAACGATCCGGGCCCGCTACGCCACACGAGCTGGGACGTGCCACACAAGGCCGCCGTACCTCACGTGTGATGAACTGTGGCCCGGTTTCGAGACGTTGATCTCGTCTCGAACAAGAAAGCGGGAGTGGCCGTGGGCCTTGGCCGGGTGACGTGGCAGCGGCTGACCGCCGTGGCTCTCGCCATGGCGGTGGCGGCCGGGTGTACGGGGCAGGGCGAAGGCGCGGGCGGCGGAGACGACGAGGACCTGCTGCGGAACCACGACTGGACGCAGATGCCGGGCACCATCGCACGGAACGACATCCTGCGGGTCAGCGCATTGGACCGGCACATCGTGGAGCAGGACTCCTCCGGCGGCCAGCCCAACCCCCCGCTGAACCTGGCCGGCCCGCATCTCAGGTCCGATGGCGACTTCACCGTCACCGCGCGCATGTCCGGTGTGGGTGATGATGATGGCGGCTCATGGCTGCGGCTGTACGGACGTGCACCGGTCATCTACGACGAGTGGCGGCAGGAGCGGCCCTCACTCCGCGTCGGCGTGACCGCTGACGGACACGTGAAGGTACAGATAATGGGACGGCGAGGGCGATGAACCAGCCACTTCCAAGGATTTCGACTGCGGCTGCTCCGGGACGGTCATGCTCGCCGTGTCGAGCATCGGTGACACCTTCCGCGTGAAAGCCGACGGGCGGCGGCTGGGAACCGTGCAGGACCCGGGTGTGTTCGCCGAGGGCGCCGTCTGGTTCGGTCTGGAGGCGGACGCGGGCGAAGACGAGCGCCGCGAGGGATGGCGTCTGACGCAGCTGACCGCGCGGGCAGAGAGCGGTGACTCGCTCCGCGTGATCAAGGCGCCGCAGCTGCGCCAGGAGCAGTCCGACGACTCGCTGCGTGCGCGGGCCGCAGACGTGGGGCGGCCGTTCGACATCGGCGCGGCCCTGGCCGAGAACCCGCTGCTCACCGACTCACGCTACCGGGCGCTCGCGGGGAGCCAGTTCTCCATGCTCACTCCGGAGAACGCGTTCAAGCCACAGTTCCTCCACCCACGCCGGGGCGTCTACGACTTCCGCGACGCGGACCTACTCGTACGCTTCGCCCGCGCAAACGACATGAAGGTGCACGCGCACACCCTCGTCTGGCACGAGGCTCTACCCACTTGGATGCGGGAGAACGACGACCCCGAGGAGGTGCGCCGCACCATGCTCCGGCACATCGCCACGGTCGCCGGGCACTTCAAGGGAAAGGTCGCGGAATGGGATGTGGTCAACGAGCCGATGTCCGACGACGAGAAGAGCTACACCAACGGGGATCGCGGTCTGCGCTCCGAGCAGAGCCCGTGGTTCGAGGCCATGGGGGAGGAGTACATCGACGAGGCGTTCAGGGCCGCCCACCGGGCCGATCCGAAGGCACGGCTGTTCCTCAACGAGTACGGGGTCGAGGAGGAAGGCGAGCGGTGGGACGCCCTTTACGATCTGGTCGAGCGGCTCAAGGAACGTGGCGTACCGATCGACGGCGTGGGTTTCCAGAACCACGAGTACGCGCCCGGCGACCGCATCGACCCGGAGACCTTCCGCAGCCATGTGCGGGATCTGGCGGAGCTCGGGATTCAGGCGCGGGTGTCGGAGATGGACGTCCCCATAGGTGAGGACGAGGAGGACGGGCAGCAGACCCAGGCTGATGAGATGGCGGGCAAGCTGCGGGTCTGCCTGGAGGAGCCGAACTGCACATCGTTCTCCACCTGGGGATTCACCGACCGGTACGGTTCCACCGCCGACACCAAGATCTACCCACCGCGCACGGCCGATTCCCTGCCGTGGGACGCGGCCCTGCGGCCGAAGCTGGCGTACGAGCGCTTGCTCGAGGCCTTTGACGAGGCGTGAGGAATCAAGGTGCGATCTCTCGGTTTGGTGTCGATGGTAGTGAGAGTCAAAGAGCGTCTTGGTCCGCCAGGCCCTTGATGAGGCGACGAAGTTGAGTAGGTCACGGACGCTCGAGAGGGCGGCACGTGGGATTCAATGCAGGTATAGAGAACGCCTTGTGGGACCGGCTGTCCGCAGAGATTCGCCGGGAGGTCGACAGCCTCGTTTGGGCCGGTCGAAACGTGCAGGCCATTGCCCTGATGCGTGAGCATGCCGGCCTACCGACGCCACATCTGCATGATTGCGTCGATGTAGTGGGCCAGCGATTCAGCGTATTGCGGCATAGGCCGACGAGCTCGTGACAGTGCTCAACACCGTGGTCACGCGTCGCGCCAGTTCACGGTCGATTCGCGAGTGAGCCTACGGCTTATGAGGTCGATCATGGCGAGGTGGACCATGGCTTCGGAGCGGTGAGGGAGGGCCTCGTAGTCGCGGGCCAGGCGGCGATGCATGAGCCAGCCGAAGTTCCGCTCGACAACCCAACGCCGCGGAAACACCTTGAAGCCCCTCTGGGCGGGATCGCGGCGAGTGACTTCCACATCAATGAGCCTCTTCCAACCTGAAGTGCCATCTTCGGGGCCTCAGCTGACGCGGGCCGGCCCCTGAAGAAGCCTCTGTGGACGGTCTCGCCGCAGAGAGTCGCCGTCACACACCGCCGTCCGGTTGTGTTGATGTGTGCCAGGCCCTCTGGCAGGGTGCGGACATCAGACGGGGAGGGACCGATGCTGAAGCAAGTCGCCGAGGGTGTGCTAATCCACCAGAGTGAGTTGCTCGAGAACAACACCGTTGTCGTGCAGGGCAGGGACGGCGTGCTACTCGTAGACGCCGGGATCACCGGTGCCGAAATGACCTGCCTGGCGAACGACCTCCGTGGGTTGGGCCGCCGCGTGGTGGCAGGGTTCTCGACGCATCCTGACTGGGATCACGTGCTCTGGCACTCCGAACTCGGCGAAGCGCCTCGTTTTGGAACAGCTCGCTGCGCGGGTTTCATGCGAGATGTGTTGTCGAAGGCGGACTGGAAGGCCGACGTTGCTGAGGGGCTGCCGCCGGAGATCGCCGAGGACACACCGCTCGACCTGTACGGCCTCATCACGGGTCTGCCTGCTGAAACCGCGCAGCTTCCCTGGAACGGCCCCAAGGTGCGGATCATTGAGCATCCGGCGCATGCCCCGGGCCATGCCGCCCTGTTGATCGAAGAACGCCGAGTTCTCATCGCCGGCGACATGCTCTCCGACGTCTTCGTTCCCATGCTCGACGACACCGATCACCCGATTGAGGACTACCTCGTCGGGCTGGGGCTGCTTGAGGGCGTAGCGGACGATGTCGATGTCCTCATCCCCGGACATGGGTCCGTCGCCAGGAATGATGAGGTATGCGCAAGGATCAAACTGGATCAAGCGTACGTGGAGGACCTACGTGACGCCCGGGTGTCCAGTGACCCACGGGTCGTATCGCCCAAACCCGGCTGGGAGTGGGCAAGCAACATCCACGAAGGACAGGCCCGAAACCTCGTTCGACGAAGCAAGTGGGACGGGACGCCTGACCAGTAGTGCGTCGTTAGGTTCTGGTTCGGGTGAGTGGTTGGCCGCAGGTGATGCAGGTGCCTGTCCAGCACCGCAGGATGTCCTGCAGGGTGTCGAGGACTTGGTAGAAGCTCAGGCTGGAGTCGGCGCTTTTGGGTTCAAGCGCCGGAGGGTGAGGAAGGCCTGGGCCGCGATGATGAGGGTGACGTGGTGGTGCCAGCCGTGCCAGGTCCGGTCTTCGAAGTGGTCCAGGCCCAGGCCGTGTTTGAGTTGGCGATAGTCGTGCTCGATGCGCCAGCGCATCTTGGCCCACCGCACCAGATCGGCGATCGGAGTGACGGCGGGCAGATTGCTGATCCAGTAGCCGGTCGGTGCCCGGGCGTGTTCGGGCTGCTCGATCAGCAGGGTTCGCAGCGGCAGCACACCGTCCCACCGGCTGCGTCCGCCGGCCTGTTGCTGGGCGGCATGGCGGGCGAGTTTGCCCGCCGGTCGCACCTGAAGCACGGCGAAGTGGTTGGTCATGGCGCCTTTGCTGCCCTGGCGCCAGATGACCTCCTCGAACCGGGCACCCGCATCGCTCATGGCTGACAACGGCCGGGGCCGTGTGCGGTAGCAGGGCCGGGTGGGCGGTCCCAGCCCGCAGTAGGGCGGCCGATGGGGTGTGGCCGCCTCGGGCTGGACGATCTCTTTGGGGTCGACGGCCACCACGTAGGACCAGCCGCGATCCTCCAGCGGCTGCCGGAATCCGACACTGCGGCCACAGCCCGCATCAGCCACGATCACCGGGACCGAGCCGAGCCAGCCCGCCAGCCGGTCCAGCAGGCCCAGTGCCAAGTGGGGCTTGGACTGATGGCCGACATCGTCGGGCACCCCGGCGGCCCGGCGCCTGCGGGCATCGTCGGTCCATCCCTCGGGCAGGAACAGCTCCCACTCCAGCGGGCAGGACGCGGCGTCCGTCGCGGCATGGACGCTCACCGCGACCTGGCAGTTGGCCCGCGTGCCCACCGCCCGCAGTACTGACGGGCCACCCCCACCGACGCCCTTCCGTACTTGGGAAACGACACGTCGTCGACCACCCACACCTCGGGCCGGATCACCTGCCACAACCGCTCGGCGATCCGTTTACGCACCGGCGTCCAGTCCCACGGCGACTGGCTGACGAACTGCTGCAGGGCCTGCATGTTCTCGTCCGGCAACCGGGCCGCCATCGGCTGGATCGACTTGCGCCGCCCGTCCAGCATCAGCCCACGCACATAACACTCGGCCCAGGCCCGCTGGTCCCTGCGAGGCACTCGGTCTGTTCGCTGCGGCACCCCTCAGCTGCGATCTCGCAGAAGAGGGTGAGGAACGAGCTGCCTTCCGCGTCACGCTGAGCTTTCAAGTGACATCTCATCTGTGCTTCGCTCGGCCTGCACTTGAGTTGCCGACTCATCGTCCAGCCCAGCTCGCTGCCAGAGCGCCTTCCTGCGGTAGGTGAGCAGGTACAGGACGACGGCGACCGCAGCCGCGACGAACATGCTGAGGTCGCCCGCTCCCGGATGGGCGGCGGCGAATGCGCCGGTATAGAGGCTGGATTGCCAGAACGGGACGGAAGCCACGACACCGCCTGCCCATGCGACCAGACCCCAGTCGAGTACTCGGGACCGGTCGTAGAGTTCGGCGATCCTCCGAGGATCGCTGCGACCACCCAGATAGAAGTCGATGAGGAGGACGGCGGCGAAGGGCGCGATGAAATAGGCGGTCAGATTGAGGAAGACCTTGAACTTGTCCTCGGTGCCGGACGCGCCCCACAGGCTGATGCCGTAGGCGAGCACGCAGATCGCGACCACGGCCTGGGACCGGGTCACCGGGATCTTGAGGGTTTGGACCGAGATCGCGCCGCCGTACACGTTGAGGAAGTTCTGCGCGAGGGCGGACAGCCCGACAGCGATCAGGGCGGGCACGGCGAAGGGGCCAGCCAGCTCGTGCAGCGCGGCGATGGTGTCCTCGCTGGACGCCGAACCGCCGACCACGACGCCCAGGATGCCGAGCCAGCAGATGGTCGCGAAGTTGCCGAGCCCGGTGTACCAGGCTGTGCGCCGGACGACCCGCGGGGTGTCGGGCAGATAGCGCGAGTAGTCGGACGCGAAGGGTGCCCAGGCCACGAGAAAAGCGAGAAACCAGCCGCCCAGGGTGATCGCGCCGCCCGTGGGACCGACATAGCCGGCCGCCGAGGAGTCGGCGGCGAACAAGGTCCCGCCGCGTACCACTGCCACGATCGTGATCAGGAGGAACAGAGGAGTGAGGACGTAGGTCAGCCATCGCTGAAGAAGATTGATCATGTTGTAGCCGTAGACGGCCACAACCACTTCGACCGCGGTGAGCAGCGCGGCGCAGAGCCAGTACGGCAGATGTGTCAGCTCCGCGAACGCCTTTCCGCCCAGGATGACCGTGACCGCGGCCCAGCCCACCCCGGAGAAGACGTTGATGTACGCGACCGGCAGGAAGTTCCCGTAGAAGCCCAGTGGGCCCCGTGCCTGGATCTGCTGCGGTACCCCGAGCCGTACACCCATGCGAGACATGACGGCCATGAGGATCGAACCGACCGCGGCCCCCACGACGATCGCGCCGACAGCGGTGGGAAAGCTCAGACCGAACCAGGCCGCGCTGAACCCGAGCAGGATGACGGGGAAGTTGAGGCCGGCGGCGAACCAGACGAAGAACTGCGAACTCGGTTTGCCGTGGCGCTCGCTGTCGGGGATGTGGTCGACGCCGAACGGTTCGACCTTGGTGACCGAGCTGCCGTACACGGGGCCTGCGGAGTCAGAAGTCATGGCGTGCTCCGGGGGAGTCGGGGCGGGGTGCGAGTCGGTCACCACGGGAGCGGCGCAGTCTGGGAGATGTCGAAGAAGCCGCCGCCGCTGTATACGAGTGGAGCGCGCTCGTCGTGGCGGGCCGACGTCACCCGCCCCGTGAAGACGGTGTGGCTGCCGACCTCCAGGCGCTCGGCGATCTCCACCTCGAGTTGGGCGCTGGAGCCGTCGATCAGCGGTGCGCCGTGCGTGCCCGGCGTCCAGGAGATGTCGGCGAACTTGTTCTCGTTCTTGGAGGCGAAGGTCTTGGCGACGTCGAGTTGGTCGGCGGCGAGGATGCTGATGCCCAGGTGTGTCGAACGGTGCAGAGCGGGGTGGGTCGACGAGCTGCGCTGGACGCAGACCAGAACCATGGGCGGGTCGAGTGAGATGCTGGAGAACGCGTTGACAGCGAGGCCTTTCGGCGTGCCGTTGTCGTCTGTGGTCACCACGGTGACGCCAGTGATGAACTTCCGATGCACCCCACGTACCTGGTCGGGGTCGATCGCGGCTGCGTGACCAGTGGTGATGATGCCAAGAGATTCCAGGAGCTGCCGGGAGTCGAAGGTCACCCACTCCTCGGTGACCGTGTCGCCGTCGAAGCGGGCGAACGTGGCTCCGGACACCTCGACTGTTCGGCCGGTAGGCGGAACCCCGAGGAATGTCCCGGTGTGCCGTCCGGTGCTGTGCCAGCGGACCGCCACGCGGTCGCCGTCCTCCGCGAGGTCCTCGATCTCGGTGCGCAGGTCGGGGAATGCCTCCCGTACGGCGCTGATGGACGCTTTGAACTCGGCACGGTCCTGCTCGGTTCCGGCCGGTCCCCTGCGGCGCAGGTAGGCGGGGCTGAGCAGGTCGTTCAAGGCGTCCACGACTCCGTGGTTCCAGGCCGCGTCCCAAGCGGCTTGGAGGCGTGCGGAACGGTCCGTGCGGTCAAGAGTGCGGCTCATGACAGTCCCCTCGGTCGAGCTGTTGTATGGCACAGGACCGTAGGAATGGAGTGCAGGCACTGTCAATGCCTCTGTCCGAATTCCCTGATCATTGCGGTTCACGGCTACAAACTGTGAGGTCAGAGGTCAGTCGCCGACATCCCCTCTTGACGCACTCGTGAGTGACTCCTAGCCTCACTGCCATGGCACAGCAGCAACGAACGGGCCACATCAGAGGCCTACGCAAGGTGGTGACGGTCACCGACGAGGTATTCCTTGAGCTCGGCCGGCCGGTCGCAACCCCGGTGCGCCGCGTCGCCGCGGCAGCGGTGATCCGCAATCCCTGGGCTGGGCGAGGATTCGTCGCCGACCTGGGGTCCGCAGTGGCGGACGTCGCGCCCGGACTGGGCCGGCTCCTCGCAGACCGGCTGATCGAGGAACTGGGGGGCGAGGACCGCATCGAATCCTTCGGGAAGGCCGCCGTGGTGGGCCTTGACGGGGAGATCGAGCACGGAGCCGCACTGATCCACACCCCCTACTTCGGAAATGTCCTGAGGGAACTGGCCGAGGGCACCTCGATCATCGTCTTCAGCGACGACCGTCTGGCTGCCGGAGAGCCGCTGACCGTCCCGGTGTGGCACAAGACGGCAGCAGCCACCCGCTCCCACTACCAGACGATCCCGGTCCGGGTGGCGGACGCGCCGCGCCCCGACGAGATCGTCGTGGTCGCCGCGGCCGCGTCCGGGCCACGCCCCAACGCCCGTATCGGGGACCGCCGTTCAGACCCTGAGATCCGCCTCGCAGACCTGGAGACCACCCGATGAAGCTCCGTAAGATCGTGACGTACGTCGAAGACATCCATGCCGAGGGCGGGCGAGCCGTCGACTCGGTTGCGCGCACTGCGGTGGTGCTCGCCGTGATCGAGAACCCGTGGGCAGGCCAGGGCTTCGTCGATGATCTGCTTCCCCGAATCGACGAAGTGGCCCCCCAGCTGGGTGAGTTGCTCGCCCCCCGTGTCGTCGAGGCGCTCGGCTCCTCCGTCGAGGCGTACGGCAAGGCCGCGATCGTGGGCCTCGACGGAGAGATCGAACACGGCAGTGCACTGATCCACACGCTGAAGTTCGGTGACCACTTCCGCAAGGCGGCGAACGCGACCACGCTGCTTCCCGCGGTGGAGAAGCGGGCCGTCGCCGGTGCCGTCTTCGACATCCCGCTCAAGCACATCACGGACGCGACGATCCGTTCCCACCACCAGAGCATCGAGGTACGCGTCCCGGACGGCCCGCGCGTCGACGAGATCGTGATCGGTCTCGCCGCCGCGGCCCAGGGGCGCCCGCAGGCCCGCCTCGCCCCCCTGTCGACCGAGCAGTAGGCGCAGCGCCATGGACAAGCCGCCCCTCGTGCTACTGCACGGCGTCGGGCTCGACCGCACCATGTGGGACCCTGTCACCGCCTTGCTGGCCGATCGGTTCACTGTCATCGCGCTCGACCTGCCGGGGCACGGTGATCTACCGCCGGTTCGCGGCGAGGTAACTCTGGCGTCGCTCGCCGCCGGCGTTGCCGATCACGTTCCCGTCGGTTCGCACCTGGTCGGGTTCTCGCTCGGCGCGCTGGTGGCGCAGCAACTTGCCCTTCATGGGCCAGAGATGGTGCGAACACTCACCTCGGTCAGTTCCGTCTGCCGTCGGACGGCCACTGAGCGGGAGGCCGTCCGGGCCAGGCTGCACATGGCGGAGAGCGACTTCGCGGCGAGCACCGCGGCCTCCCTCGAGCGCTGGTATGCGGACACTGCCGTGCCGAGCGATGTGATCGGCAAGACCGAAGCCACCTTGCGCGCCAACGACATCGAGTCCTTTCTCGACTGCTACCGGGTGTTCGCGAACGCTGACGCCGAACTTGCCCCGCGCCTGGAGGAAATCACCGTGCCGGCGCTCGCAATCACCGGCGAGAACGACCCCGGATCCACACCAGCGATGACGCACCGCCTTGCCGCGGCGCTGCCCTCATGCCGGGCAGTGATCGTTCCAAAGGCGCGCCACATGCTGCCCGTCGAGTGCCCGGAGACATTCGCCGAGACCCTGACCACTTTCATCGAGCAGAGCGCACATGGAGAGAGCGCACATGTCTGAGCTCACGACCTGGAAGCACTTCATCGACGGGCGGTGGGTTGAGCCCGCGTCCGGAAAGTACTTCGAAAGCACCGACCCCGCGAATCGCCGCACCCTCTACCGCGCGGCCCGCGGCACCGCCGCCGACATCGACCAGGCCGTCACCGCCGCCCGCAAGGCCTTCGACAGTCCGGCCTGGCGCGACTTGAGCCAGACGAAGCGCGGTCATCTGCTCCGTCACCTCGGCGAGCTGATTGCCGAGAACGCGGACGAGCTCGCGCTCATGGAGTCACGGGACAACGGCAAACTGCTGCGCGAGATGCGCGGCCAACTCGCCACGCTGCCGGAGTACTTCTACTACTACGCCGGTCTCGCCGACAAGATCCACGGCGAGACCATCCCCACGTCGGACCGGGCCGTCCTGAACTACACGGCTCGCGAACCCCTCGGCGTCGTCGGTGCCATCACGCCGTGGAACTCGCCGTTGACCCTGACCACCAGCAAGCTGGCGCCCGCCCTGTGCGCGGGTAACACCGTGGTCATCAAACCATCCGAGTACACCTCAGCCAGCTGTCTCCGTCTGGCCGAGCTCACCCTGGAGGCCGGGTTCCCGCCCGGCGTCGTCAACGTGGTCACTGGCTACGGCGTCGAGGCAGGGCAGCCCCTCGTGGACCACACTTCCCTCGCCAAGATCTCCTTCACCGGGTCCACGGCTACCGGCTCGCGGATCGCAGCCTCGGCCGCGGGCCGCTTCATCGGCTCCACCCTCGAACTCGGCGGCAAGTCACCGCAGATCGTCTTCGAGGACGCCGACTTGGCGAACGCTGCGATGGGAGTCATCGCCGGTGTGTTCGCCGCCGCCGGACAGACCTGCATCGCAGGCAGCCGTGTCTTCGCCCACCGGTCCGTCTACGACGAGCTCTTGCAGCGAGTCTGCGAGCGCGCGAAGTCCATCCGAATCGGTGACCCTCTCGACGAGGCCACCGAACTCGGCCCGCTTGCCTTCGAGGCCCAGAGGGACAAGGTCGCCGCATACGTCGACCTCGGCCGCGAAGAGGGAGCCAGAGTCCTGACCGGCGGCGCCGCAACCGATGGTGGTACGGGCGGCTTCTACTACGAGCCCACCGTGCTGGTAGACGTCGACAACACCATGCGCGCCGTTCGCGAGGAGATCTTCGGCCCTGTCGTGGCGATCATGCCTTTCGACACAGAGGACGAGGTCGTACGTCTCGCCAACGACACCGAGTACGGCCTGGCCGCGGGCATCTGGACCACCAGCCTGTCCCGCGCACACCGAGTGGCAGGGCGCCTTGACGCGGGTACCGTCTGGGTCAATACCTATCGGGCCATGTCCCCGATGTCCCCGCGCCAGGGCTTCAAGAGCAGTGGCGTCGGAGTCGAGCACGGCACGGAGACGATCAAGGAGTACACCCGGCTCAAGAGCATCTGGATCAATGCGAACGAGGAGCCTCTCGCTGACCCGTTCACGATGCGGAGCTGACCGACATGCCACAAGTCACCATCACGCTCTCCCAGGGCCGCACACCCGAGCAGATCCGGGCCCTGCAGCACGAGGTCCACACGGCCGTGCTGCGTTCCGTGGACACCAGGCCCGAATACATCCGGGTCATCGTTCACGAGGTCCCCGCGACGCACTGGTCCACCGGTGACGTCACGATCGCCGAGATGCGCAACGCGCCCCTTTCCCTCCCCACCGCAAAGAAGGAACTGCCATGAGGTTTTCGCTTTTCGTGCACATGGAACGCTGGGACGAGCAGACCAGTCACCGGCAGCTCTTCGAGAACCTCACCGAACTGACGCAGATGGCCGAGGCCGGCGGCTTCAGCACGGTGTGGGTGGGCGAGCACCACGCGATGGAGTACACGATCTCGCCCAGTCCTATGCCGATCCTGGCGCACCTGGCGGCCAAGACCTCGACCATCCGCCTCGGCGCGGGCACCATCATCGCCCCGTTCTGGCACCCGATCCGGGCTGCGGGGGAGACCGCGCTGCTCGACGTGATCAGCAACGGCCGGGCCGAGGTGGGACTCGCCCGAGGCGCCTATCAGATCGAGTTCGACCGTCTGGCCGCAGGCCTCGCCGCGAGCGACGGCGGCAAGCACCTGCGCGAACTCGTGCCCGCCGTCCGTGCGCTGTGGCAGGGCGACTACGCACACGACGGCGAGATCTGGCAGTTCCCGACGTCGACCAGTGTTCCCAAGCCCGTGCAACAGCCGACCCCGCCGATGTGGATCGCCGCCCGGGACCCCGCCTCCCACGACTTCGCCGTCGCTCAGGGCTGCAACGTCATGGTCACGCCACTCATGAAGGGCGACGAAGAAGTCGTTGCGCTCAAGGCCAAGTTCGACTCGGCTGTGGCCAATCACCCGGAAGTGGCGCGCCCGGACCTGATGGTGTTGCGCCACACCCATGTCCACGCGCCGGAGGTCCCCGAGGGCTGGCGTCCTGCGGCTGAGGGGATCAACCGCTTCTACCGCACCTTCGACGCCTGGTTCGGTAACAAGAAGGCCCCGGTCAACGGATTCTTGGAGCCCAGCCCGGAAGAGAAGTTCGCCGAGCGGCCCGAGTTCGCACCGGAGGCTCTGCGCAAGACGGCGATGATCGGCACACCCGCCGAGGTCGTCGAGCGGCTGCGCGCGTACGAGGAGCTCGGTGTCGACGAGTACAGCTTCTGGATCGACAACGGCCTTTCGCACGAAGAGAAGCGGGCCTCGCTGGAACTGTTCATCAAGGAGGTCGTGCCGGCCTTCCAATGAGGCCCTTGGCGCATCACTGATCGTGGGCCTTGTGTGGCAATGGAGCCTCCTGGCGGAATGTTGACGGCTTCATCCCCGTTCACTACCGTCTTGTGCCATGCAAGAACCCACGGGGCGATCGACTAAACGGCTACCCAAGGCCAGCATGCAGGCCCAGGTCGCCGGCGAACTACGCCAGATGATCATCAGCGGTGAGCTGCCACCCCGCTCCAGCCTGTCGGAAATGGCTCTCTCGGAAACCTTCGGGGTGAGTCGGACCCCCATTCGGGAGGCCCTCAAACAGCTCCAGACCGAAGGGCTGGTCGAGGTCCGCCCGCGGGTCGGCACCTTCGTCGCCGTTCCCTCGCACCGTGACGTCGCCGAACTCTTCCAGATGAAGGAACTGCTGGAGGGCGCTGCCGCCCGCCTGCTCGCACTGCGCGGTCGGGTGGCCGAGACGGACCGACTCCAGTCCGTCATGGCGGAGGCCGACGAGGCGAGCCAGGCGGGCGACACGGAACGCTACGCGCAACTCGTGCACGAGTACCACGAGTTGATCGTGGTGGGCGCCGACAACGGCAAATTGGAGGCGCACTACCGCACGCTGATGAACCAGCTCGCCTATGCCCGCCTCGTCCGTACCACACTCGCCCAACCGGGTCGTCTCGGCGAGTCGGACCACGAACATCATCGGGTCCTCGACCTCATCCTTGCCAAGGACGGCAACGGTGCAGAACGCATGATGCGTGAGCATGTCCGCCGTAGCCACCAGGTCCTCCTCGACAGCTGGGACGCGGAAGAGGACGCCGAGCAGAAGTAGAAGCGCCGCGAAGTGGATGGACTGGACCTGACGCCTTTGTCCCGAGGGGGGGCGCTCAGCGCTGCTCGGTGCTCAGCAACGTGCCTGCCCCATCCGCCACCGTCCCCGTGCTGGGGCTTGCTCTCCGCACTCGGGTTCCGGCGGACCATCGCCGTCCCTTCGTTGACGATCGGTCCAGGCACGAGCGACAACGCGGTGGGCTGATCTCGACCCTGACCGCAGTCAGTCTGGCTCTGGCGACCCTAGCTGTCGGCGAGTGGGGCCTTTGCACCGGCGACCGCGTGCCGCAACTTGGTCTGTTCACCCAAGGGCACTGGCAGATCGCGTTCCGGCCCAGCAGCGACGCGGCCGGGACGGTGATGCAGCCGAACTGGGTCGTCACCAAGACACCTCAGGCACATCGTTCGTCAAGGCGAGCTGATGGTTGTTCGATTGCAGGTGGCTAACATCGTCCGCATGCCCGATGTGTGGATTCGCTTCAACTCCGAGGACCGCCGGCGGTACTGGTGGCGGAACGGCATCGTTGCGTTTGCTCTTACGGGTGCGATGGTGGCAATGAGCTTGAGCGTGCAGGGACCGGGTGGCTGGTGGCTGGTCTGGGGCTTCGGAGTGTTCTGCGTGACCATGGTCTGCGGCGCCATCAGATCGATCTACGGGCGGGTGCTCCTCACCGCGACGGGTCTGGAGTTCCACACCCTCCTCCGAAAGCGATCGATCCCCTGGAGCGAAGTCGCGGGTATTGAGAGGCGGTCGCGAGTGGTGCGGAGCGGAGTCTGGTGGGATCTTCGGGTCGTGAGAGTTGATAAGCGTTCGCTCACGGTTCCGGGAACCTTCACCAACCGGGTGATGGATATGGAGCTTGAGCGGAAACAGGCCGTCATCCACGCGTACTGGTCGAGCGCAATCGATGGCTGAGGGGTGTCACGCGGCGAGCGCCTCGCTTGGTGTGGGGAAGGCGGCGGCCTCGTCGAAGTGTTGTCCGTGCTGAAGACAGTGGTAGAGCTGGCCGTGCATTCGGCTGAAGAGGTTGCGCTGAGCGGCCGCGTGAAGAGCCGCCTGGCGCCGGGGAGGGCGGTGCGGCTGGGGCGATGAGTTTGTGGGCCCGGGTCGGTCTACGCCAGTAGCGAATGGATCAGACGGCTCACCGCGAGGGCGGCGGAAGGCCGCCACCAGGAGGACGGCACAGTGACTGAGCATGTGGGCAAGGTGACCTGTGACCTCTCGATCTCCGTCGACGGGTACTCGGCCGGGCTCAACCAGGCGGAGCAGCGTCCGTTCGGCGACGACGCCGGCGATGGCTGGGGCGACCGGCTGCACGCCTGGATGTTCGAAACCCCGGAGCGGCGGCAGGCTGAGCTCGACCGGCTGGCGGATGTCGGCGCCTTCATCATGGGGCGCAACATGTTCGGCCCCGTGCGCGGAGCATGGGACCGACAGTGGAAGGGATGGTGGGGCGACAATCCGCCGTATCACGCACCGGTCTTCGTGCTCACCCACCACTCCCGCGACCCGCAACCGATGGACGGCGGCACGACGTTCCATTTCGTCACCGACGGCATCGAATCCGCGCTGCGGCAGGCTCGCGAGGCCGCAGAGGACCGCAACGTGTCGGTCCACGGGGGCGCGACCACCATCAACCAGTACCTCGCCGCAGGCTTGATCGACGAGCTGCGCCTGCACATTGTGCCCTTCACGCTCGGCGCCGGCACGCGGCTGTTCGACGGTGTGCCGTCCCTGAACCTTGAACAGGTGGAGTCGCGAGCAACGAACTCGGTCACACACGTGACCTACCGCGTGCTGTCCTGAGCAAAAGGGCAGTGCCACGCACAACCGCATCCACACCCTCGGACACAGCAAGGCGGCAAGGCGGCACTGCGGATCACCGCCGCCGACCCCACGGTCGCTGGCCTGGTGCTGCTCGCCGCGGACAGCCAGCCGATGCACGGGGCCGCCGTGCGCGTGGCCCGCTACCTCGCGGGGCTCGCCTCCGGCCCGGGGGCGGCCGAGGCGGTGGCGGCACTGGTCCGGCAGGCTGCGGCGGTGAGATGGCGCGCTCGCCGAGACCGGGTGCGGCGGGAACCGGCGTAGGGGAGGCGCGCAAAGGAGGCACGTCTTGGTCTGGCCGGGCGGTTCACCGTGGAGGAACGTGTCCGGTGAGTTCCTCCCAGTCCGTGAGTGCCGCCGCCAGCTTCTGTTCCAGCACCTTGCTGCGGGGATCCTGCCGATTGCGTTCCCGTACCTCTTCAAGGCGCTCGCGCGCGGCATCTGCTGCGCTGGTGTCGTTCTCGGCTTCTTCGAGCTCGGACTCCACCACCGCGAGCTGGTGCGGCAGTTGCTCGCGGAAGCTGTTCTCTCGTGCGACTGCTTTCTCGATGTCCCTCACGAAGTCGCGCACGGTGCTTTCGTCGAAGCGCCGCTCCTCCTGTGTCTCGGGGGCGGGAGGAAGGTGACGGTACTTGGCCTGGAGCGACTGTCCGCCGGAATTGATGCAGTAGATGTAGTGGTACGTCTGGTCCGTGGTGAAGTGGACCTCCATCTGTGCCAGTTCGGCGGAGCTGATCTCTGAGTCCGACTTCACCATGAGGCGGTGCTGGAACAAGGTCAGCGCTCCGAGAGACCCGGTGCGTTCGCCGCTGCCGGGATGGCGCAGCCGTGTCTGCTTCTGGCCGAGCTCCCGCAGACGGCGCTTCCGGCTGGTCTCGGCTGCTGTCACCGCACTGCGGGCCAAGGACACGTCCCGGTCGGCCTTGCGTGTCTGCGCCCGGACTTCGCTGCGGGCGTTTGCCAGGGCGTCCCGGTCGCTCTCGTACCGCAGGCCGAAGGCAAAGGCCCAGCCGCCGGGATACCGGTGCAACCGGCGCCCCACCCAGAATCCCACGCCCGCCAAAACGATCACTCCCAGCCACGCCATCTCCGAGCCCCCCTGTCGCGATGGGACTGTCATACCGGCCCCGGGGGCGCGGCGGCAGTGTTCCGGCGCAGACGTCAGCAACGCCACATCCGCATCCCCTCTGTGGGGTGGCCCGAGCCGTGGTTGTTCGTCCTGAGCTGGTCAGGCGTGGCGCTTGGTGTGCAGCGTTTTGAGCGGCACCGGCGGCGCGCCCAGCGGTGCGCCACCGTCGGGCAGCTGCGCGCGGCGGGTGTCAGCGTTGCGAACCGGGCTACTGCACCACCGCCATCAACCACGGCGCCCGACTCGGCATTGACGTCCATCCCGTCCAACGCCCGCCCGGCGCCCGCGGGTTCACCATCATCCCGCCGCGGTGGACCTTCGAACGCATCATCGGCTGGCTCATGCACCACCTCCGACTCGCCCGCGACTACGAAACCCACCCGCACCGATCCGAGGCCATGATCCGACTTGCGATTGATCGACCTTATGGTCCGCCAGCTCACTGGTGGGACCATCGCCTCCAAGGGCGGTGATGCCGGGGCGATCGCTGCTTTGTCCATCAGGTGCAGGGGGTGGGGCTGTCATGCCGCAGGTCTTCGAGACCGCAGATCTGGAGGAAATTGATGACCTCTTCCGGCAGCAGTACGCGTCGACGCGGTTGAGGCTGACAGGTGACAGACACCGCCTTCGTATCTCCCAGGAAGATCTCGGCCGGGTCCGGCTGGAGCACCTGTACATGCCGATGGAACTGGACACACGCTCCGAGCCACTGGGCGCTTTGGCCGTCGGCCGGGTCCTCCACGGACAGCTCCACTACCAGTTCCGGCGCGCGGAGCAGCATCTCGTGGGTGGCGACGTCTTTTTGGCCGTGCCGCCGCACCTCGGATTCCGGGCGACCCATCGCGACGTGGACGTGGAGTACGGGCTTCTGGATCCGGGGCTGTTGGGGGAGGTTGCGCAGAACGCGCCCGGTGTGTCGGGGCCGGTGCGGCTCCTGGCTCTGCGGCCCCTGAATCCGCTGGCCGCCAGTCAATGGGCCCACACCTTCGGCTGGTCCGGGAGCTGGTTACCAGCCCCCTGGCGGTGAAGGGCTCGCTGGTTGCGGCGCAGGCGGAGCGGGTGCTGGCCGCGGCCACGCTGGCGGCGTTCCCGAACACCACCTCGACGGATCCGACGATCGAGGACCGGCGCGACGCGCATCCGGCGACGCTGTACCGGGCGGTGGCCTACATCGAGGAGCACCCGGACGAGGACCGGTCGTCGAGATCGCCCGTGCGGCCCGGGTCAGCGTCCGCGCGCTGCAGCTGGCGTTCCGTCGGCACCTGGAGACGACCCCGATGCGCTATCTGCGGGAGGTGCGCTTGCAGTACGCGCACGAGGAGCTCCGCGAGGCGGTGCCGGGGCAGGGGGTGACGAGTGTATCCGCCCGGTGGGGGTTTTCGACCCCGTCGAGGTTCGCCACCCTCTACCGCCAGAGGTTCGGCTTCCCGCCCGTCCAGACGCTGCTGGGGGAGCGCCGCCTGATCCCGCCTGACGGGCACACCCTCAACTGACCGCCCTCTGTGGCCGTACGTCTACGCCCAACTGGACACCCCAAATGGGCCGTTGTCCAGCACGGTCGCCTACTGGTACCAGTGAGTGGGGAGCACGCTGATGCAGGCGGCTGGCTCTTGTTGAACGGCCGGGGCCTGCAGCCTCATGTCCGCTTGGGCGCCGGTCGAGCCCGCCCCGTCGGCCTCGTTGAGCGACCGGGACGACGGGGCAGGGCTCACTTTGTAGAGGCGAAGAGCGCATATCCCGCACACGCCACCGCCCGCCGGATCCGCCGTCGCCGACCTCCGGCGGATCCGGCCCTCATGCCGAACCGGGTGAGGACATCCAGCATCGCGCGCCCAAGCGCCGGCCCCCTTCCGGATAACGCACCACGTTCCGGTAGGTCAGCGCACCGCCCCCCCCACAGTAAACGAAGTACTGCGATCGACCTGACACACGAGAGCGGTTCCGGGCCCGGCCGGTCGCGGGAAACCCTGCCGCACAGCAGTGCCGACTGTCCTGCGGCATACCTGTTACGACATCCAGCGCGTGTGCTGGCGGTTGATTTCACTTGCTGGTTGGGACCTGTGAGGAGCAGGCGGCGCGGACGACCGTCCCGGTGTGCTCCCTCATCAATCGACCGAGGCGTGTGATGCGGGCGTGGGGCCGCGTCGGCCATATCGCCGAGGCTGCGGCACGGCTCGCACGGAGTCGTGCCCGCAGCGCACGGTTCGACTCGATCCTTTCCGCGGTCTTGCGCCGCGGTTCGCGCGTGGCCTCTCGTGTCGCCTCGGCGCGTTCACAGGCCAAAACCCGGCGACCTGGCTGCCGCCATTCGCCGGGGACCGCTGCCAGTACGTCACCGACGGGTCGCGACGAAGATGCGCTGGCAGCTGGCTGTCGGCCCCGCGGAGAAGGCCGAACTGCACGACGAGCTCGCGCAGTGCCCGAACAAGCCGGTGAAGATCACCCTCGCCCGGTAGCGCCAGCATCCCGACAGCTGCGTGGCATCGTGACCAGAGAGCTGCTCTCGCGCCTCTGCCCTGCCTGGCGCAGTGCCCCTTGGCGGTGGGCGAGTTCACGTCGGTCATACCTTGGGGTTGCTAGCGTCCGTCGCGAGGGCGGTTGCCTCCGTGTGGAAGTAGGACCGGGGCAGGGGTGTTACGTGTCGCTGGAGCTGAGCCAGCCCAGGCGCGGCAGTGGTCGCCGTCCCCCGACACCGTGGTCGAGGTCTGGTGGGGTGGCTCATAGCTTCAGAGAAGTTCCGCCAGAACCTGAGAAAGGACAGCAGATGTCCACGACCTCAGGAGGCGCCAGAACGCACGGATGCGGGTGGCCTGTCACTTCGGGGCCAGCGCGTGGTCGAGGACCTCGGCGAGCTGGGCGGGGTCGGGCCACCAACACTCGCCACGGTTCGGCCGAAAGCCCAGCGACATCGGAGGCGGCGCATCCCACGAGCCTCACCTCGTTGACCGGTGCCCCACACAGCCCGCGCAGCGAGGCCGGACAGTCGCTCTGGACAGGGAGCTCCTGTCCACCCGTGGCCCCCTGCCGGTCGATGCATCGAACACGTATGCTTCCCCGGATCACAACCGGGGGGCAGGCATGGACTGGGTCGCATGGGGAGCCAGCGGGGCGGGAGTACTCTTCCTCGGCTTGGCCGTCTACGGATGCCTGAGCCGCCCCGGTGCGCCGCAGGACGCCGCCGCAAAGCACGCCATCTACCGCATCTTCCTGCCACTCCTCATGGCCTGGCACTTCCTCTGGCGCGAACTCCCCAACGCCCTGCACGCATCGTGGGCCGTCGACGACATATGCGATTTCGTCGCCCTCGCACCAGTCGTCATTGTCGCCATCGCCGCGCGCCGACACCGGCGCGCAACTCAAGACGGCAGCGCAGGCCCCGTCAAGTAGTTCCACACCGGCTCGTACACGCCGGCCGGGATGTAGTCGACGAGATCGAAGAACGGCACCCAAGCGACCTCCGCCACCTCCCGCGGCGACGCCGGATGTGCCTCCCCCGACAGCCAGTGGCAGACCACGTACACAACTCGCCGGCTTGTCACCGGGTGGAAGCGCTCGCCGACCACCAGCAGCGGCTCAACGACGACGCCCGCCTCCTCCAAAGCCTCGCGCGCTGCCGCTTCCGAGACCGACTCGCCTGTATCGACCTTCCCCGCCGGGAACTGCCATACCAACGTGCCCTCCGGGACAGCGCGACGAATCAGCAACACCTCACCCTCCCGAGCCACGACGGCGCCAGCAATCACAGCAGCAACGTTCATTCTCAACTCCAGCTCTGAACAACGGTGATCGCTGCGTCCGGCGCTGTGCATGGGGGTGTGGTCATCTTCTTCAACCGCCTGGCGCGGCCGCCCTTTCAGGGGGCTGCGGAGGGGAGTGGTGCAGCGCCTACGGCAACCAGTACCTCGACGAGCTCGGCAATTTCGGCGTATGCGACCTGGAATCAGGCGGCGTCCCGGAGGGCGGGCAGTCAGCCCTTGCGGCCCGGCTCGCGCAGTGTGTCGCCCGCCCCGTACCCACGCCCGAGATCCCCGCCCTGTACGACGGTGGCCTTCCGTGGGGAGGAGTACGCGACCGGCGGCGAGGTGGTTCATGGCGAGGCTGAAGCAGTGTTGCCAGGCGGTGTCCCGGGCGAGGCGGAAGGCGGGGTGGTGCTTGCACTGTCAGGTACGCGGATCTGCTTGTGTGCGAGGTATCGCTTGCAGTGCGATGTCGACGGTGGTGTGGAGGTCTGCGCGGGATGAGCCGGCGGCCGCGTGCACAGCGTTGCCCTCGCTGACCACCATGACGTAGCGGGCCAGTGCGCGAGGGTCGGCTCCACTGGGCAGGTCACCTTCCGCGACGGCGCGGGCCAGTCGTTGTGCCAGGGCGCGCTCGCCGACCAGGCGGCTGTCGGCCAGGAACCTGGCGATGCGGCCACTGTCGCCGCCCTCGGCCAGGCCGCCCTGCACGGACAGGCATCCGGAGGGGCGGTCGGCGCGGGTGAGCGCGTCGGCGTTGGCCCGGAGGAAGGATTCGATGACCTCATAGCCGGTCGGCTCGGTGAGGGACTCGCGGGCGTAGGCCATGTCGGCCTCGGCATAGCGGGCGACGGCCCGGTGGAACAGCTCTTCCTTGTTGCCGAACGCCGCGTACATGCTCGTGCGGTTGATACCCATGGCTTCGGTGAGGTCGGTGAGCGACGCCCCCTCGTAGCCCTGGCGCCAGAAGACCTCCACCGCACGGTCCAGCGCGGCATCCGCGTCGAAGCCCCGGGGTCTGCCGCGTGCCGCCATGCCACCCTCCCGATGTCAGTTCCCCAAATTTTAACCGAGCGGTACGGAATAGGTGTGCCGGTGCCGTGGTTCTCCACCACAGAACCACTTAAGTACCGAACGGTACGGAAAAGGAGAGCCCATCATGGGACAGCTCGACGGCAAGACCGCCCTCGTCACCGGCGCCACATCAGGCATCGGCCTGGCCGCCGCGCGACGACTCGCCGCGGAAGGCGCCCACGTCTTCCTCACCGGCCGCCGACAGGACGCACTCGACGAGGCGGTGGCCTCCATCGGCGAACGCGCCACCGGCGTACGGGCCGACGTCGCGAACCTCGACGACCTCGACCGTCTCTTCGCGCAGATCGAACAGCACGGCAGCCTCGACATCGTCTTCGCCAACGCCGGCGGCGGCGAGTTCGCAGCCCTGCCCGACATCACCTGGGACCACTACGCCGACACCTTCAACACCAACGTCGGCGGCACCCTGTTCACCGTGCAGAAGGCACTTCCCCTGCTCACCCCGGGCGCATCGATCATCCTGACCAGCTCGAACATCGACACCAAGGGCGCCGGCTCCTTCAGCGTCTACGCCGCGACCAAGGCCGCGCTGCGCTCCCTGACCCGCAGCTGGGCGGCGGAACTCGTCACCCGCGGCATCCGCGTCAACAGCATCGCGCCCGGACCCATCGAGACGCCCGGTCTCAGCGGCCTCGCAGGCGACCCCGAGGCCGCAGAGCAACTACGCCAGGGCCTGGCAGCCGGAGTCCCCATGAAGCGGCTCGGCCGCCCAGAGGAGATCGCCGAAACCGTCCTCTTCCTCGCCGGCGAGACCAGCAGCTACATGACCGGCGCCGAAATATACGTCGACGGCGGCGCCAGCCAGATCTGACCACCACAACCACCCCCCGAACCACCGCCCCCGACACGACCACACCGGGACGGCCGGCCCGAGCTCCCCGAGCCGACCGGCCGCCCCGGACCCCCTCGAAGGAGTCACCATGTATCCCGTCACCGACTTGCTCGCAGCCAACCTTCACGAAGTCTTCGGCAACCGCGACCCCGCATCCCGCCGCGCAGCCATCGACCGCATCTACACCGAAGACGTCGTCTTCACCGACCCGGAAGGTGTCACCACCGGCATCGACGCCCTCGAGGACAAAGCCGCGACGCTGCTCACCAACGCCCCCGCAGACTTCGAGTTCACCGAGGACGGCCAGCGATACGCCGGCCCCCTCACCGGAGCCCTCGCCTGGACCTTCGGTCCGCCCGGCACACCCGCCGTCCGCGGAATCGACGTGATCACCGTCCGCGACGGAAGGATCGCGACCATCCTGACCATGTTCACCGCCTGACCTCCCGCACCGCGTAAGGACGAGGTCAGGACTAGGCACCATCTCTGGTCTGGTTCGCCGAGCGCGGAGCGCGCGGACGGCGAAGGGAGGGACGGGCCAAAGTGCAAAGGAGTGACATCAAAAGTCATCGCGATTGACCGCATCGAGAGCCACCCGGTGTCTCCCACACGCCTGGAAACCAGACCTCCATAGCCAACATTTCGACACTCAACGTCGTCTCCATGCCGCACGAGCCCGCCGGGTATGGACGCCCTTCCACGAACCGACTCGGAAGGCACGTCCTCCCAGGGTGAGCCCGTGCGGTACTTTCGCGCGATCGCCTCGACTGCGCGGGCACCCCGCAGTAGCGCACAATCGACCTCGCCCGGGTCGACCACCTCGCCAACGGCGCCCTGCCAACCCTGATCGCCATGGCCCGCAGCCTGTGCGAGCCGCCGCACCTGCGCCTCAACGCTGGCCCCGGACTCTGCCTCGCCGCGGTAAAGCGGCACACCTGCCAGGTCGGCCGCTCCGTCGTGAGAGTGACGACAGGACTGGCTTCAGCCATCTACCCCGCAGCCATTGCCTGGCCACACTCGTCGCCCCGGCAGGGAAGCGGTGGCACTTCAGGGTTTCGCGTACCGTGCCGTCATCATCTCGACGGCCTCGTCCACGACATGCCGCAGGGCCGCGTCGTCCGGGGCCCAGTGCGGCAGGAGCATGCGGGGCCAGAACGCGTAGTTGGAGATCATGCCGAGAAACTGGGTGGCGGCCAGCTCCGGGTCGTCCAGCACCACCGTTCCGGCGTCACGTTCGGCTTCCAGGTAGCGGCGCACCGAGTCGAAGTACGGCATCTTGCCGCGGTTGAACTGCAGCTCTGCCAGCTCGGGAAACCGCGGCAGTTCGGCGATGACGATGCGGAACAGGTCGGTCATGTCCGGCCGCGTGAGCAATGCGACATAGTTCTGGCCGATCGATGTGAGGCCGGCGCGCGGATCGCCCGGTGCCGGGGCGTCTTCGTCCTCGTTGCTCGACCGCCAGGAGGCGGTGACGATCGCGTCGAACAGTGCGGCCTTGGTCGGGAACTGCTTGAAGAGCGTCGCCTTCGACACTCCGGCCTCGTCGGCGATCTTCGCCAGCGACGTCCGGTCGTAGCCGGAGTCCAGGAACAGGCGGCTCGCCGCCTGGAGGATCGCTGCCCGTTTCTCTTCGGCAACGCGCTGGTGATAGGCCGACGGCTCCGTGGTCATGGACACCACTATAGGCGAGGTGAGTTACTTGACTCACCTCTCGCGACGTGCGTAACGTCGAGGCAAGGCGAGTCACTCGACTCACCACTCTTAGGGAGACCGACCATGGGACGTTTCGACAACCACACCGTGCTCATCACCGGCGGCACTGGCGGCCAGGGAGCCAGTCACGTCCGCGCCTATCACGCCGAAGGCGCCAACGTCGTGATAGCCGGCATCTCGGACGGCCGCGGCCGCGAACTCGCCGCCGAGCTCGGCGACCGCGCCCTGCACGTCCACCTCGACGTCACCGACGAGGACTCCTGGAGCGCTGCTGTACAGAGCACTGAGCAGCACTTCGGCCCGCTCGCCGTCCTCGTCAACAACGCCGGGGTGCAAGCGCCGGCCGCGCCGATCGAAACCACCGACCGCCGAGTCTGGGGCCGCCTAATCGACGTGAACCTGACCGGCACCTTCCTCGGCATCAAGCACGCGACCCCCTCCCTGCGCCGCAACGGCGGCGGCGTCATCGTCAACATCGCATCGACATCCGGCGTGGGAGGCACCCCGATGTACTCCCCGTACGTGGCGAGCAAGTGGGCTGTCCGCGGCCTGACCAAGACAGCAGCTCTGGAACTGGGCCGCGACGGCATCCGCGTCAATGCCATCCACCCCGGCGTCATCGCCACCCCGTTCATCACCGAGCCCGCAGCTGGCAGCGAGACCCCCATAGCCGACTTCTACTCGCCCGAACCCTTCGCGATCCCGCGCCTGGGCCAGCCCGCCGACATCACCCAGGCCCTGCTGTTCCTCACCTCGGACGACGCCTCCTTCGCCACCGGTTCGGAGTTCGTCATCGACGGCGGCCTCCTGCTCGGACCGGCCCTCCAGCACGAAGCCGCCTGACCCTCACGCGCGTCGAGGTCGCCCCGGCTTCCTTCCGGGTTCTCTCCGGCTGTCGCCAGCATTACGTGGCGGCCTGCCCACGGACGGACCACCGCGAAGGGCTGACCTGTCCCGCAATCATGGTGGCAGGAGTGGTCCGCGAGTGACTGGACCTCCTCGCTCAGTCACGAACATGGTGCTGAGAGACTCAAGTCATGGGATCTTGGGGAACTTTGGGGCCGGCGTTGTTGTCGTTGGCTGGTGTTGCGCTCGGCGCGGGTGGATCGCACTTGGGCCAGTACCTACTGTCACGAGCAAGCACCCGGCAGCTCGAAATACAGGAGTCAGCCGCGCACCGGGCAGAGCTCAAGAACGCGGTTCTGAAGTTCCTGGGCCTCGCGTCGCAGGTGGAGAAGTCTGCGCTTGCGCGGTCGGGCGGTGGCGACCGCACCGCGGCCGATGCCGAGCTCGACCAGCTCGTCGATGATCTGTGGCTGGCACATGCGGAGATCGATCTGGCAGCGAGAAGCGAGCCCCTGCGAGGTGCCGCCTATCGTTTTGCAGCCCGCCTCGCGGAGGCAGCCAAGGGCGGTATATCCGACGGGTCCGTGCTGCGCGGATCGCAGGCGCAGTTCTTCGACGCGGCGTATGACGACATGTGGCCTGGTCATCGACGCTGACACCCAGCTCGTCGTGGTGGTCGGCCGGCCTACGCCCGGCAACCGCAACGACTGCACGGCGTGGGAGGAGTCCGGAGCCAAGACAGCCGTCGGCAACACGACAGTGATCGCAGAGGGAGGTTACCGGGGCATCGGCCTGATCATCCCGCACCGTCGCGAACGCGGTCAGAGCGACCTTCCGGCCTGGAAGGAGGACCACAACCGCTCACACAGACAGGTCCGAGCTCGCGTCGAGCATGCCTTTCGCGGCACGGTCGCGCGCTGCGGCCGAAGTGCACGACGCGACCTCCGTGAGCCTGGCACGTCAGACCATCCCCCCACCGCTCAACACCGGCCTGGCACCCGTCGGGAGCCCCGCAACGGCGCCTGCACCCGTCATGCAGGTCGTGAACTTCAACGGAGCCCGGCCCATGGCCCTCACGGACTCCATGCTCATCAACACGCACAACGCCGGTCTGACGCACATCGACGCCCTCTCGCACATTCCTGTCGGCGACAAGGTCTATCCGGGCGTCCCGATTCAGGACGCAGTCACACCGACCGGGGTACGTCATGCTTCCGCCGACCACGCCGCCAAGGGCATCGTCACGCGGGGCATCCTCCTGGACCTGGCCCCCGATCACGGGAGTCTCGATGCGGACCACCGTGTCAGCGGTACGGATCTCGACGCGGCGCTCGACCGAGCAGGGACGTCGGTGCACCCGGGCGACCGCGATCGTCGTCCGCGGTGGCTGGGACGTGAACCAGCCCATGACGCAGCCCGTCCCAGGGCTAGACCTCAGTGCCGTCGACTGGCTGGACGAGCACGGTGCAGCTTTCTATATCGGTGATATCAGCGACGCCCGCCCGCCGAGCTTCCCGATGCCGATGCACCAGGTCGCACTGGCACGGCTAGGTCTGCCGCTGGTGGACGCCGCCAACCTCGACGACCTCGCCGACCGGTGTGTCTCCCTGCAACGGTGGAGCTTCATGCTCGTCCTCGCGCCACCGCGCATCACGGGGACCACGGGGCTCGCGGTCAATCCGATCGCGATCTTCTGATCACGAATCGAGCTCGGGTCCACTGCAGGTCTCTCGGAAGGAGGCGAGCGCCAGGCGGTCCGCGCAGTGGCAGCAGGACCGCCTACCAGAGCGGCCTGGTGCGCGCCGAACCTCCCCAAGAACCCCGCCCCTGACGCCCCGGCGCCGGTGGGCAGTGGACGACCAACGGGCCGCGCAGCGCTGCACCGAGGACGGGTCTAGGCTGGCGAGGTGACTGAGGGGCAAGAGCGGGTGCAGCCGTCGGGAGTGTGGGCCACGGCGGTGGGGGTGGCCCGGGTGCGAGCACTGGAGACTGAGCGGGACGACGCGCTGTTCCGCGACCCACTGGCACAGGCCTTCGCCGCCGCCGGCGGCCTGTGGCCCTTCTCGCCGCCGCCCGGTGACGAGTCCGCGCGACGCCGCCGACTGGCCGTGTCGCTCTCCATCGTCATCAGGACGAAGTTCCTCGACGACCTGTTGGAGCGGGCCTCCGCGTCCGGGGTC